>CAISUR010000231.1 GCA_903888655.1 uncultured Bacteroidota bacterium
AAATTTGCACAGTGAAATTATTTAATTTACATACCCATCATTTTACGAATGATACAACTATTTTGGAATTGGTAAATCAATATCCATGGGAGTTTAAGGATGCAATACCACACTATTCTATTGGGATTCATCCATGGTTTATTGACGAAAATCGTTTGGAAGCTGATTTGAAAATAATAGCGGAGAAGTTGCCGTTAAAGTCTTGTTTAGCATTAGGAGAATGTGGATTAGATAAACGAATTGAAATTCCGATGAATTTGCAAATAGAAGTTTTTGAAAAGCAAATTATGTTAGCGGAACAATATCAAAAACCATTAGTACTGCATTTGGTTGCTGCTTTTGATGAATTAATAACCATTAAAAACAAACTCAAAATTAGTGTTCCCATCATTATTCATGGATTCTCTAAAAATGCACAAGTAGCCAAACAATTAATCGACAATGGATTTTATATATCGTTTGGAAAGTATCTGTTGCAGAATCCCGAAATGGAATCTGTTTTTCAATCTATTCCAAATGATCGTTTTTTTTTAGAAACCGATACTATTGAGGAAAGATTAGCAGAAGTTTATAAGTTAGCAGCAAAATACAAAAACATAACAACAGAAAAATTGATTGAAATGGTCAACACAAATTTTAATACAGTTTTCAAATCTAATATCTAAAATCTAAAATCTAATATTAAATGGCAAAGTGGCAAGAACGAGCAGCATTATTATTTAAACCTGAAGGATTAGAAAATCTAAAAAACGCTCATGTTTTGGTGGTTGGACTCGGAGGTGTCGGTTCGTTTGCAGCAGAGTTTTTAGCTCGTGCAGGAGTCGGGAATTTAACTATAGTTGATGGCGATGTTGTTGATATCACGAATGTCAACAGACAATTACCTGCATTACATTCAACAGAAGGTATGCCTAAAGTACATGTTGTTGGCGATCGATTGATGGATATCAATCCGGAGTTGAATTTGACACGAGTGCAAGAGTTTCTCTCGCCCGAACGTGCGTTTGAAATTGTAGAAGAAAAATACGATTATGTTTTAGATTGTATTGACAGTGTGACACCCAAGCTGAATTTAATTATTGGCGCTAAACGCAAACGAGTGAAAATCATTTCATCTATGGGAGCAGGAGGGAAGATGGAAGCCTCAAAAGTGAAAGTTGCGGATATTACGAACACCGTAAATTGTATGTTTGCCAAAACCATTCGCAGACGATTGAAAGAACATAAAATTGACAAATTAAAAGTGGTTTTTTCATCCGAAATTCAGGATGAAAGTAGTTTAAAAATGACGGATGGAAGTAATTATAAAAAATCATTTTATGGAACCAATAGTTATATGCCAGGACTTTTCGGATTGTATATGGCAGAAACGGTGATACGATATTTACTTAAGAAAAGTGAGTAGTACTTAGTGATTAGTGTAAAATAATAATAAAAAAGACTTCGTGTCTTAGTGCCATTGTGGCAAAAGAGTATGATACAAACCGTAATTTTTGATATGGATGGAGTAATAGTAGATACAGAGCCTGTACATCACTTTGCTTACAATCAGCATTTTAAACAACTTAACATTGAAATTACGCCTGAAATATATGCGTCGTTTACTGGGAATTCTACCAAGAATATTTTTGAAAAACTAAAGACACATTTTAATTTGAAAGATGATGTTACGACTTTGGTTGAAACCAAACGCAATTTATTTAATGATGCTTTTGATCAAAAAGAAGATTTGTATTTATTAGATGGTGTCGAAGATTTGATTAAAGATTTATATGCCAATGGTATGCAATTGGTGTTAGCATCTTCATCAGCGCATGTCACCATAAACAGAATATTCAATCGTTTTGGTTTACATCACTATTTTACGCATATTGTTTCGGGAGAAGATTTTCCTAAATCAAAACCACATCCCGCTATTTTTTTAAAAGCTGCTGAATTGGCTAAAACTCCGGTTGAAAATTGTATTGTGATTGAAGACAGCACCAATGGTATAGCTGCCGCCCACGCAGCGAGAATTTATTGTATTGGTTATGACAGCGTAAATTCTAAATTGCAAGATTATGCTCTGGCCGATAAAGTAATCAGTCACTTCAATGAATTGAGCTTCGAAAAAATCAGAACAATAAAGGGATAATTTTAATACAATAACAACTCCAATAGTTGGGTTTCAAATCGTTCTTTAGGTAAATATTGATCTTCTAATGCTTTTACAAACGGGATTGCGCTTTCTAGACTTCCTACTCTTTTCACAGGAGCATCGAGATGTTCAAAGCAATTTTCCATAATCAAAGCTGAAATATCACTAGCAATACCTCCAAAAAGAGTATCTTCTTGTAAAATAATAACTTTGTTGGTCTTCTTTACAGATGTAAATATAGTGTCACTATCCAAAGGCTGTAACGTTCGTAAATCAATTAAATCGGCACTAATGGAAGGATGTTTAGCTAAAGTTTCTAAAGCCCAATGCACACCTGCACCAAAAGAAATAATAGTTACTTGAGTTCCTTCTTTTATCAATGTTGCTTTTCCAAAAGGAAGAGTATAATAATCTTTAGGGACATCTTGATAGACACTACGATATAATTGTTTATGTTCAAAAAACAGCACTGGATTAGGATCGTTGATGGCAGTATTTAATAATCCTTTTACATCATAAGGAAATGCTGGATAAACTACTTTCAATCCCGGTGTTTTAGTAAACCAAGCTTCATTGGTTTGGGAATGAAAAGGCCCAGCTTGTGTGCCACCACCACAAGGCATTCGCACCACCACGTCTGCTTTTTCATTCCATCTATAATGTTGTTTTGCTAATAAATTCACAATAGGATTAAATCCAGAAGAAACAAAGTCTGCAAATTGCATTTCAACAATGGCTTTGTAACCATTTATGGATAATCCCATACCAGCAGAAACTACAGCACTCTCGCAAATCGGTGTATTACGGACGCGGTCTTTTCCAAACTGCTCCACAAATCCTTCTGTAATTTTGAAAGCACCTCCATATTCAGCAATATCTTGTCCCATAATAACCAAGTTGTCATGGCGTTCCATCGATTGCTTTAAAGAATTAGAAATGGCATCAACAACTCGAATATTTTCTACTTCATTTGAATGATTAACTTCTTCAAATTGATAGGGTTTGTATACATCATTTAATTCTTCATTTAAATCTGCAATTACATCAGGTTCTGCTTGAGTAATTGCCCAATGTTCATCAATTTCAGCTTTAATATTTGCTTTGAATTCGTTGTCAATTTCTTCTGAAAGCACTCCTATTGAAAGCAAATAGTTTTTATAATTACTGATAGGATCTTTAATCGCCCACATATCCATTAACTCTTGTGGAACATATTTCGTTCCACTTGCTTCTTCATGACCTCTCATTCTAAAGGTTTTGAATTCTAATAAAACGGGACGAGGATTTTCGGCTAAAGATGCTTTTAATTCAGCTATTTTAGTGTAAACTTCAAGAATATTATTGCCATCCAAAATATGACTTTCCATTCCATACCCAATTCCTTTATCAGCTAGATTTTCACATCGATATTGTTCGTTGGTAGGAGTTGAAAGTCCGTAACCATTATTTTCAATTACAAATAGTACTGGTAAATCCCAAACCGAAGCAATATTTAACGCTTCATGAAAATCACCTTCAGATGTTGCTCCTTCACCAGTAAATACAGCTGTTACTTTTCCGTTTTCTCGCAATTTATTGGCTAATGCAATTCCGTCAGCAACACCCATTTGCGGACCTAGATGCGAAATCATACCAATAATTTTGAATTCTTGCGTACCAAAATGAAAACTTCTGTCTCGACCTTTCGTAAATCCTGTTTTTTTTCCTTGCCATTGCGAAAACAAACGATGTAATGGAATATTTCTTCCAGTAAAAACGCCTAAATTTCTGTGCATTGGCAAGATGTATTCGTCTTGATCCAATGCAGCGGTTATTCCAACCGAAATCGCTTCTTGACCAATTCCTGAAAACCATTTTGAAACTTTTCCTTGACGTAAAAGAATGAGCATTTTCTCTTCGATGAGTCTTGGCTTTAAAAGTTTTTTATATAATTCTAATAATTGTATGTTGGATAAATCTTTTCTATCGAAATTCATTTGTTTTTTTTTAGCGTAGCAAAAATATAAAAAAGGATAGGAAAGGACTATAAATTTTGCGAAAT
>CAISUR010000232.1 GCA_903888655.1 uncultured Bacteroidota bacterium
ATCAAACTTCCTGAAACTTTCATTTGAGCTATTCCAACTAAACTGAAAATGAGCAATAAACCGTAAATAATATAAATGGTTTTCCGTCTGTCTTTTACAATTTTTTCTACCCAATTTAAGATAGATGAAAGATAATTTCTGTTGAGATGTTTCAGGTGCTTTGCGTTAGGCATCGCCATAAAACTATAAACGATCGGCACCACAACTAAAGTAAGCAAGTAAACTGTTATTACATTTATAGAAGTAACTAATCCAAACTCAAATAGCAAATCGTTACCTGTGATCATAAACGTTGCAAACCCAATAGCCGTAGTCATGTTAGTCATTAAAGTAGAAACTCCAATTTTTGAAATGACCCTTTGCAACGCTTTGGCTTGATTGGCGTGATTATTAATTTCTTGCTGGTATTTATTAATCAAAAAGATGCAATTAGTAATTCCAATCACAATAATTAACGGCGGAAGAATTGCGGTAAGAATGGTAATCTTATAATGGAATAATCCTAAGGTGCCAAACGACCACATAACACCAAAAATTAATATACAAATAGAAATAAATGTAGCTCGCCCAGATCGGAAAAACAAAAAGAAAATTAGCGAAGTTATGAATAAGGCTGCTCCAATAAATAAGCCAATCTCACCTTTCATGTTCTCGGTGTTTATGGTTCGTATGTATGGCATACCCGAAACTTTAAGATCGATTCCAGTTGTTTTTTCAAATTTGTCAACTTCGGGAACTAATACTTTTAGAATGAACTCTTTTCGAACAGGAGAGTTGACCACTTTTTTGTTGATGTACAATGCTGCTCGTATACTTCCCGATTTTTTATTAAAAAGCAAACCTTCATAGAAGGGTAAATCATTAAAAAGTTGGTTTTTAATAGTAGTTACATACGCCTGATTTTTAATCTGGTTTTGATCAATAAGAGGCACCAATTTAAACTTTTCGTTTACCGTATCTTTTTCTAATTTCTTTAAATCATTTACCGAAACAATCAGCTCAACTTCTTTGTGTTTTTTTATGGAAGTCATCATTTGGTTCCAAGCTGCAAAGGCTTTTGGGGTAAAAAAAGCATTGTCTTTTACGCCAATGACCACTAGATTTCCTTCTTCTCCAAATGTATTTAAGAATTGCGTGTAGTCTTTGTTAGCAGGATGATTTTTAGGTAAAAGGTTGGCCTCATTGTAGGTCATGCCTACATTTCGCCATTGAAAGGCAAGAAAAACGGTAATTAAAAAAACAATTACTATAATGGCTATCCTGTTACGGAGCACAATACCAGCAATATATTCCCAAAAACCAGGGTTTAGTTTCTTTTTCATTAGTAAATTTAAACGGACGCAAAGGTAATTAAAACGTGTGAAAAGTAAAGGACTTAAAACCAAAACTTTTGTCGAATTAAATCGAGATTTTTAGAAGTGATTTTTATGTTAATTTATGTAATAAACGCAAAAAAAATAATTTTGTTTTCTCATATTTGTATGATTCAAAATCATTAAGTGTTAGCCAATGAAAAATATTAAAAATTCTTTGTTTTATTTAACAATAACAGGTGGGTTTATAACACTTATGTTTTGGATTGTATCCAAAGGAAAAATACTGCAAATTGGTAGAGAAATTGTAGCAAAATCGTCAACAGACACGTTATTTGGACAATTTTTAGATTCATTAGTTCATAATTTGAAACACCCTTTGGCCATTTTACTTT
Organism: uncultured Bacteroidota bacterium; assembly: GCA_903888655.1. Classification (GTDB taxonomy): domain Bacteria; phylum Bacteroidota; class Bacteroidia; order Flavobacteriales; family Flavobacteriaceae; genus Flavobacterium. The sequence goes on from CAISUR010000232.1 coordinate 1,709, forward strand.
TACAAATAATTACCATAATTATTGTAGCACGTTCTTTTGGCTGGATTTTTAGGAAGATTGGACAACCTTCGGTAATAGGCGAAATTATTGCGGGTATTTTTCTTGGGCCGTCCGTAGTTGGAATGTATTTTCCAGACTATTCTGCTATGCTTTTCCCAAAAGAATCTTTAGGCAATTTACAATTTTTGAGTCAAATTGGCTTAATGCTGTTTATGTTCGTTATTGGAATGGAACTCGATTTGAAAGTACTTAAAAATAAAGCCAATGATGCTGTTGTAATAAGTCATGCAAGTATTGTAATTCCGTTTGCCTTGGGAATGGGTTTGTCCTATTTTATCTATCAAAACACCTTATTTACTCCAAAAGGGGTTGATTTTTTGTCATTCAGTTTGTTTATGGGAATTGCGATGAGTATTACTGCTTTTCCAGTTTTGGCTAGAATTGTTCAAGAACGAGGCATTCATAAAACCAAATTAGGAACCATAGTGATTACTTGTGCCGCCGCCGATGATATTACCGCTTGGTGTATTCTTGCCGCTGTAATTGCCATAGTAAAAGCAGGAACTTTTGCGAGTTCAGTCTATATTATTTTATTGGCAGTGCTTTATGTTTTGATGATGCTTTTTATGGTCAAACCATTCTTAAAAAAAATTGGAGATTTATATGCCACTAGAGAAAACTTAAGCAAACCTGTAGTAGCCATTTTTTTATTAACCTTAATTATTTCTTCTTATTTGACAGAAATCATAGGGATTCATGCTCTTTTTGGCGCCTTTATGACAGGAGCAATAATGCCCGATATTACAAAAATTAGAAAAATTATTATTGAAAAAATAGAAGATGTAGCACTGATTTTATTGTTGCCATTATTTTTTGTTTTCACGGGTTTACGAACTCAAATTGGTTTGATTAATGATGTGTATTTGTGGAAAATAACCGGATTAATTATTACGGTAGCGGTGGTTGGAAAATTCTTCGGAAGCGCACTTGCTGCGAAATTTGTGGGTCAGAATTGGAGAGATAGTTTAACTATTGGGGCGTTGATGAATACTCGTGGATTGATGGAGTTGGTCGTATTAAATATCGGATATGATTTAGGAGTACTTTCTACAGAGGTATTCACCATGATGGTAATTATGGCATTAGTAACTACTTTTATGACAGGACCCGCAATTGATTTGATTAATTTTATTTTTAAACGAAAAGAAGTTTTTATTCCCAATGAAATTATTGAAAATGCAAAATTCAAGATTTTAATTTCTTTTGGAAATAATGAAAAAGGGAAATCACTGTTGCGATTGGCCAGTAGTTTTGTAAAAAAGCAAAAAGAAAATTCCAATGTTACGGCTTTGCATTTATCATTGAGTGATGAAGTACATTCGTATAACCTTGAAGAGTATGAAAAAGAAACTTTTGAACCCATATTAGCAGAGTCAAAAGTGTTGAATCAAGAAGTTACTACTATTTTTAAAGCTACAGTTGATATTGAAAACGATATTACCGATATTGCTTCCAAAGGTGAATTTGATTTTGTTTTAGTAGGATTAGGAAAATCAATTTTTGAAGGATCATTACTAGGAAAAGTGCTTGGTTTTACCACTAGAATTATTAATCCAGACCGTCTTTTAGATAAATTCACGGGTAAAGAAGGGCTTTTTGAAAATTCTCCTTTTGATGACAGAACCCGATTAATAATTTCTAAAAGTAAAAAACCACTGGGTATATTGGTTGACAAAGACCTCAATGAAGTTGAGGAAGTATTTATACCTATTTTTAGTGCTGATGATGCTTTTCTAATTGATTATGCCCAAAAACTGATTTACAACAATGATTCCAAAGTCACCGTTTTAGAAATAAACAATCAAGTTAAAAATAATTTCATTATTGAAAATGCTATTGCCACATTAGATAATAACTTTCCCAATAGCATTTCTGTAATTGATGAAAGTGACATGAAAGCGGGCTTTCTTGCCAAACAAGATTTAATGATAATTTCGCTAGAAAGTTGGAAAAAATTAGTCGATGCGCAAAGCGTTTGGTTGAGTACGGTTCCTTCAGTGCTGATCATTAAGCCGTGAGTTGGAATTATTCTTTTATGAAAAAACTTCTTGATATTAGAATAAAATAAATTATTCTTTATAAACTTTCATTCCAAAAGAAGCGTTCAAACAATTCGCTGTAGTAATGTTTGCATATTTTTTTAAATTCGCACATAAATTACTCCAATTAGTATTTTTTAGTCTATTTCTAACAAAAGAAATTGGTTTATCTATACTATCATTCAATTCTATAGACGTTTCAAATTGTTGAGAATCAACAAAAATACCGTCTTCTTTTTTAAATTCTCCTAACCATTCAATACCAACAAATAAACCTTCTGTAGGAAAGGTTAAATTATAGGATGATAATTCAATTTCAACTATTTCATTTGAAGTTCCTTCAAGATAATGTATAATATTATCATTTGTAATTTCTTTTCCTGGACTCAAATCATCCAATCCTTTTTCATACATGTGAATTCTAATTGCAGAGGTATAACTCTTTCGTTTCTTTACATTACACAAAAAAGATTTAATAATTTTATTTTCATGAAAAGTGTTTTCTAGAAATACTACTGTCTCTAATCCTTGACTACATGAATAAAGCGTTTCTTTTTTGTTATTACTGAAACCAACATTATCGAATTCTTTTTTTATTGGTTTAACAAATACTTCTTTTAATTCAATAATTTTTTTTTCAATAAAAATAGTGTCTTTTAACTCGCTTGATTTAACAATTTTTGAAACATATCCAGGTATAGAAACTCTAATTTGATTTAAAGTTGTTGTATTTCCTATTTGTATAAAACCATCTTTATTTGTATAAAATTTTGCATGTGAAGAATCATTATTGATGAGCTCAACCTCTGCAAAGGGGATTGCTTGACGATTTAATTCATCATAGATTAAATGATTTTGAGAGTACAATAAGTTGCAAGTAAATAATAAAAGTAGTATTTTCATAAATATTAATAAAAACTGCTTCTCTTTTCAAGAAGCAGTTTATTGGGTTATTTAAAATTATTTATGGACAAGGTCTTCTTACAACATCTTGTAATTAGGAATTTGATTTCAGTTATAATAAATTTCGTTTAAATTCAAGGCAATTAGGATTATTCTAATTCAACTGTAATCCCAAAGGAGGCATTTGGGCTATTTTTATAACAATTGGTGTCTCTTTTGAAATGTTCCATATTTGACCAAGGGAAAACTCCAAAACGATTTTTCATAAATGTTGTTAAATTGTTTGAATTATCATTAATCTCTATGAATCCATTTTCAACAACTGTATCCTCAAAATCATTAGTACTATTTAACTCTCCCAACCATTCAATTCCAATAAAAGCACCATTTGATGGAAATTCTAAATTATATGCTGAAACATCATAATCAATGTCATTTTTTCCTTTTTTATCAATGATTACTATAACATCTTGATTGAGAAGCTCTTTCCCAGGAGATTTTAAAATAGAATCAAATTCGTACAAATGTATTCTTAAACCCAATTTGGATTTGTTTGGATTTATTATTTTGAATAAAACAGAATGTATTGTTTTGACTTGACGGTAAGGATTTTCAATATAAGTACATATTTCCATTCCCTTAAAAGCTCCTAAATGAGATTTTGATTTTGATTTTATAAATCCTAATGACTGAAATTTGATATTTTTGTTAGTTTTTATTACCACTTCTTTAAGATGATACACTGTTGGTTTTAGCAACAGTGTATCATTAACTATTTTTTCTTTAGAAATAGTAAGATCTTCATATCCCAAACAAGTAACCACTAAATAATCAAAATCCACCCCTTTTTTAATTACTATTTTCCCGTTTTCAGAACAATAACTTCCTTGAACAATTTTTTTGTCTTTATACACGCTATAATTAGCATACGGAATTGGAATATTAGTTAATTGAGATATTTCTTTTATTCCTAATCCATTATTATTATCAGTATTAAAAAGTTTATCCATTACAATATATTGTATTAGTGCCAGATGAACATAATATGGTTTAGAATTGAACACCATTTTTACAAT
>CAISUR010000233.1 GCA_903888655.1 uncultured Bacteroidota bacterium
ATGTAAAAAATAATTGTAAAAATTAAACAAACTAAACCAAAGTAAAATAAAATTTGATTTCTGAAAAGTAAGGTTTCTATAAAATAATTCATGGTTATGTTATCAATTTTATGAAATCTATTTACCGCCTTCTATTAGGATTATCAAAATAAAAAAACACTATGCTATCCTTTACTGATGACCAATCTGAAATATGATGTTTAAAACCCTCTTTCAAAGCAATAAAATTTTTGTTAGTTTGGCCAGCTTGAATCATTGTTGGTCCTTCGTTGTTTAATAATTCTAAAGATTTCTCGAAAGGCATTACCAAAGCAATATGACCCGGTTTTTTTGGATTAGGATTTTTATATACTACAACAACAACAAATCCTTTGTTAGCGTATTCTTGTGCTTTTTCATAAATGCTATCTTTTAGTTGATTCCAACCTTCTTTATGAGCTTCTTCAGTTGCTAGCCAATCAAATTGTGCATTTGCCAATAATCCTGTTTTATGTCTTGGAGGGCGTAAAATATAAATACCCTTTTGTTTACAAACAGAAGCCACAAACGAACTGCAATGGGTTTTAATCCCTTTAGTAGCCTCAGGATTGTCAGGTTCTCCAGTCTCCCAATTAATATGATGCCCCCCAATCCAAAGATGTTCAACATTCTGATTCAGGTAAAACTGTCTTAATTCTAATCCAGCAGTGGTTACCTCAATCGTCTTTTGACCATAAGAAACAGAGAAAATGATACCATATAAAAATAGTAAAAGTCTTTTCATTTAAAAAAAAAAAAAACTCGTTTTCAAAACGAGTTGTTACATTATTTCAATTGGATGGGTGATTTCTTTTTTTCTAGTAAATTAACTTCTTGTTTTACAACTACTTCACCTTTTATTTTTAATGCAACCATACCCCCTTCAACATTAACAGCATTAGTCTCGACTGTTATAGTTTTTCTTATAGGACCAGGATTCATGTTGTATTTTACGGTAATAACATCCGTTTTGCCTGGTAAAATCTCCCCAGAGGGCTTACTTGGCACCGTACAACCACAAGTAGAATGAACATCTTTGATAATCAAAGGAGCATCTCCGGTATTAGTAAATTCAAACGTCCTAACACCACTATCGGTATCTTTCGAAACCGATCCGTAGTCTATGGTATTGTCCGCATCCTTAAAAACAATTTTAGCACCACTTTGAGCAAGCAGAGTAGCTTTAACAAAGAATAAAGCCATAAGAATTATTTTATTCATAGTGTCAAAAATTTATTTGAATTCAATTAGTAAAAATACTACTTTAAATTAATAAGCAAAATTTTAAATCTTAATTTTTTATAAAAGCACATATTACTTACTTTTGCAACATAAGTACAAAAAACATACCAATTTTAAGAGCTAATGTTCCAAAAGCTATAAGAACAAATGCAGTTAAAAATTATACTATTGTCTTTTTGTCTCATAATTTATAATTCTTTCAGAATAAATCTGAAATTTAAAATCTGAAATCTAAATTTATATGATTCCTGCACAATTCAACGCCAAAGAAGTAGAACAAAAATGGTATGACTATTGGATGAAAAACGATTATTTCACATCCAAACCCGACCATAGGACACCGTATACCATTGTAATTCCTCCACCTAATGTTACTGGAGTTTTACACATGGGACACATGTTGAATAATACCATTCAAGATGTATTAATACGTCGTGCGCGTTTGAAAGGATTCAATGCTTGTTGGGTGCCAGGAACCGATCATGCATCCATTGCTACTGAAGCCAAAGTTGTAGCAAAATTAAAAAGCGAAGGAATCCATAAAAATGACTTAACGCGTGAAGAATTCCTAAAACACGCGTGGGATTGGACCAATAAATATGGTGGCACTATCCTAGAACAATTAAAACAATTAGGCTGTTCATGTGATTGGAGTAGAACCAAATTCACAATGGATGCCGATATGTCTGCATCTGTAATCTATTCGTTTGTAGATTTATATAACAAAGGTTTGATTTATCGTGGCTATCGAATGGTAAATTGGGATCCAGAAGCCAAAACAACATTATCAGACGAAGAGGTAATTTTTGAAGAACGTCAGGGAAAATTATATTTCCTAAAATATAAGATCGAAGGCAGCGAAGATTTCTTAACCGTTGCCACTACTCGACCTGAAACTATATTTGGCGATACCGCTATTTGTATCAATCCAAACGATGAGCGTTTCTCTCATTTAAAAGGCAAAAAAGCAATAGTTCCCATTTGTGGTAGAATAATTCCAATTATTGAAGATGAATATGTTGATATCGAATTCGGAACAGGTTGCTTAAAGGTTACTCCTGCTCATGACATGAATGATAAAGCACTTGGAGAAAAACACAATCTTGAAATCATTGATATTTTTAATGAAGATGCGTCGTTAAATTCGTTTGGATTACACTATAAAGGGAAGGATCGTTTTGTTGTTCGTGAAGAAATTGCAATCGAACTAGAAACTATTGGAGCGTTGGCAAAAACTGAAATACATCTAAATAAAGTAGGAACATCTGAAAGAACCAAAGCCGTAATCGAACCTCGCTTATCTGACCAATGGTTTTTAAGCATGGAAGAATTGGTAAAGCCAGCTATTAAAGCCGTTTTGGAAACAGAAGAAGTAAAATTATATCCATCTCGTTTTAATAATACCTACAAACATTGGTTGGAAAACATTCGTGACTGGAATATTTCGCGTCAATTATGGTGGGGACAGCAAATACCAGCATATTACTATGGAGACGGAAAAGAAGATTTTGTGGTTGCTGAAAACATAGACAAAGCCCTTGAACTTGCTAAAGAAAAAACCAACAACTCACAACTGACCACTGACCAATTAACACAAGATGCCGATGCTTTAGACACTTGGTTTTCTTCGTGGTTATGGCCAATGGCTGTTTTTGGTGGAGTAACTAATCCTGAAAGTGAAGACTTCAAATATTATTATCCAACCAATGATTTAGTTACAGGTCCAGATATTTTATTTTTTTGGGTGGCTCGTATGATTATTGCAGGTTATGAATATGCAGGAGAAAAACCTTTCACTAATGTTTATTTAACAGGTTTAGTTCGTGACAAACAACGTCGTAAGATGTCAAAGTCCTTAGGGAATTCTCCAGAACCACTCGAGTTAATTGAAAAATTTGGTGCCGACGGTGTTCGTGTGGGACTGCTTTTAAGTGCTTCGGCAGGAAACGATATTATGTTTGATGAAGAATTGTGTAATCAAGGAAAAGCTTTTTCAAATAAAATTTGGAATGCTTTTAAATTGATCAAAGGTTGGGAAGTTTCAGATGCCATTTCGCAACCAGAATCCTCCAAAGTAGCAATTGAATGGTATGCAAATAAATTGCAAAGAACATTAATTGAAATTGAAGAAAATTTTGATAAATACAGAATTTCAGAAGCCTTAATGAGTATTTACAAATTAGTTTGGGATGACTTCTGTTCTTGGTTCTTGGAAATGATTAAACCAGGCTATCAGCAACCTATTGACCGAGAAACTTTTGAAAAAGCCATCGAAATGCTGGAAAACAATTTGAAGTTATTACATCCGTTCATGCCATTCTTGACCGAAGAAATTTGGCAGCATATAACAAACCGTACTCCTGAACAAGCCTTAATAGTTGCAGAATGGCCAAAAGCAAGAGCTTTCGATGAAAAACTAATTGCCGAATTTGATTTTGTAACGGAAGTAATTTCTGGAATAAGAACCATTCGAAAAGATAAAAATATTCCGTTTAAAGATGTAATTAGTTTAAAAGTAGTGAATAATGAAAAGGTTGCTTCTTACTTTGATGCTGTTGTAATGAAATTAGGAAACGTTGACGTGCTGGAATATGTTTTGGATAAAGTTGATGGTGCCTTATCTTATAGAGTGAAATCAAACGAGTACTTCATTCCTATTATAGGAAGCATCGATATAGAATCGGAAATCGCTAAATTAAATGAAGAGTTAAATTACACCAAAGGTTTCTTAAAATCAGTGCAAGCTAAATTATCTAATGAGAAATTTGTTAACGGCGCTCCTGAAAAAGTACTTGAAATGGAACGAAAAAAAGAAGCCGATGCGCTAGCAAAGATTGCCACAATTGAGCAAAGCATTACAGGATTGAAGTAAACTAAAATAATTAAGCGTTGATTTTTCAACGCTTTTTTTTATCTTAAAAATAAATTAAATAGCTCTATAATACTTAAAGTTCTAAATAAATATTAGTAAAACTGAAAACAATTTAGTTTATTTGGTGTCTATTATAAACCAAATCTAATGAAAAAATTTTCTATTCAAGAAATCAATTCGGTTTTAAACGGCGTAATTATTGGTACTACAACCCATTCTATAACAGCTCCCGAACAATTGGAAATGGCTGTTGAAACAGAAATCTCCTTTATAGGAAATAAAAAATATGAAAAGTTCTGGGAAAGTTCTAAAGCTTGTGCAGCAATTGTAAACGAGGATATTTCTATTGAACCAGGAAAAAATAAAGCTTTTATAAAAGTAAAAAATGCAGATTTAGCAATGTCTCAAGTATTAGAAATGTTTGCCCCTGCTCCTCCTATCTTCAATCATGAAATTCATCCAACAGCAGTTATTGATGTGACCGTAAAAATTGGCGCTGGCTCGCGAATTGGCGCTAATTGCTATGTGGGACTCAATGTCGTTATTGGTGAAAATGTTACGTTATATCCTAATGTTACCATACTTGATGAATGTAGCATTGGTGATGGAACTGTGATTTGGTCAGGAGCCGTGGTTCGAGAGCGTTGTCATGTAGGCAATTATTGTATACTTCATCCAAATTGTACCATTGGAGCAGACGGATTTGGATTCAGACCTTGTCCGGAGAGAGGATTGGCAAAAATACCGCAAATTGGTAATGTAATTCTCGGTAATAATGTGGAAATTGGCGCGAATTCATCAGTAGATAGAGGTAAATTTAGTTCTACTGTTTTGGGTGATGGTTGCAAAATTGATAATTTAGTTCAAATTGGACATAATAGTCGACTGGGACGCTTTTGCATCATGGCAGGTAATAGTGGATTAGCGGGTTCTGTAACATTAGGAAACGGAGTAATCATTGGTGGAAGCGCTTCAATCAAAGACCACTTAACCTTAGGAGATGGAGTTACTATTGGAGCAGGCTCTGGTGTAGCAGCTGATGTACCTGCTGGAAAAACCATGTTAGGATATCCAGCAGTTGAAGCACGAACAGCTTTAAAACAATGGGCCATTTTGAAACGGATGGCTAATGAATAAAAAAAGAATTAAAAAGTCAAAGATGCTTTGGTAAAAAAATCAACCATTTTATGACCATATCATTAAAACAAAAAAAGTCTTGAATTTCTTCAAGACTTTTTAATTAAGGGTGGCTGACCGGGTTCGAACCGGCGACCCTCGGCACCACAAACCAATACTCTAACCAGCTGAGCTACAACCACCATTTTTAACGAGTGCAAATGTATTGCAAAAGTTTTATTTTAACAAAGAAAAAAAGAAAAAATTACTTCAAATCGCTTAAACTATTGACTGCCAAATACCTTTCAACAGTAAATCCTTCAGCGTAACCACTTCCAATAATTCTACCTAAATCTTGAGCACGATATTTGACACTATCTAAGAAATTTTTAGAAGTTATAGGCGATTCTGGCTCATTAGTTTCTGGATTATAAAATTGAGAACTATAAGCTAAAATTGAATCCATTTTGATATCCATAAAATCTGTAATATCAACCACAAAATCAGGTTCTAAATTTTTCCACTGGATATAATGATACACTACTTTTGGTCGCCATGCCTCTTGAGCAACACCCGAAAACTCAGTTTTAATTTGTCGCAATCCAGATAAAAAACAAGCGTCTGAAACTAACTTACTCCCTTTTCCGTGATCAATATGCCGATCATCTATTGCATTACATAATACAATTTCAGGCTGGTATTTGCGAATCATTTCAATTACTTTCAATTGATGTTCTTCATCGTTTACAAAAAAACCATCACGCATGTCTAGATTTTCTCTAACAGAAATACCTAACACAGTTGCTGCTTGACGGGCTTCTGAATTTCTAATTTCAACCGAACCTCTTGTTCCAAGTTCGCCACGAGTTAAATCAATAATTCCGACTTTTTTACCTAAACTAATTTCTTTTGCTATTGTTCCACTGCAACCTAATTCTATATCA
>CAISUR010000234.1 GCA_903888655.1 uncultured Bacteroidota bacterium
ATTACCACCTTCTTTTTTGATTTTTTTGAACCCCTCGCCCAATCAGAAATAAAAATTGAGTTTAGATAAACAACTTCGTAGTCAAAATCAATATTTATTAATTCCTTTCCGGCATAATAATATTTGCTGAGAAAGTGAAAAATTAGCGACTTGATATTTCTGATTGAATCAATAAAATTAAAATATGATGCATCGCTATGAATAAATATCCGATAAAACTTTTTATAAAATTGCGATTTCGCTACGGTTACTGCCACCCCACTCCTTCGTATATAATCTACGGCAATTCCATCAAAAATACATAGGACATGTATACTATTATTTTGTTTGAGTTCGGCAATCAACCCCAGCAATGCAATTAATCCGCCGCCAATTCCATGACCATGATGGATAATAAGTATCGATTTTCGATGTTGATTCATTTTAAAGGCCTAGCCAGCGTTGAACTAATAGCGGTAAGAGACCTTGTAAAATAAGATAATCTCTATGCGGGCCCTGCATTACTCTTTTCCCAAAGATCCGAAGAAGAATAAGCATACTGAGGGCGGCTACGGTCACATCTACAACGAGATGAATCAAAGGATATAAGCCTTTAAGCAACTGATCGATTATAGTTGTTAATACAGCGGTAATTAACGCTAAAATTAATGGCCATTTTACCGGCTTTAACAGTTGAGAAACGGGCATATCAAGGCTTATTGAAAGGGCATATAGCAATAATACCCATCTTATTACACTAATTCCAAACATGGACCATGCAACAGCAGCAACAGATTTTTGTGCCGTTAGGTAAACGATCGGCAGCATAACTAATAACGCAAAAAATTCTGCGGTTAATTCTAACTTCAAATTATTCCGCGCCGTCAGAATTGGGCCAGTGATGGAAATTAAAGCATTTATCGCAAAGGTTAGTGCTAGAGGCTGAAATACCGAAATAGCCTCGATCCATTTATCCCCATATATAGTACCGATGACGGTCTCGGACACGCTAGCCATTGTCAACGCTAAAGGTAGGCAAATAAGACTAAGTATAGTACTCGCACCTAAATAAGCCCTCCCTATTTGATTCGTATCGGTTTTGACGCGCGAACATGCTGCGAGAAGTACGCTTTGAAGGGCTCCTGTCACCGTGTTTATCGGCGTTGCAATTAGGACGGTAGCACGGTTATAAATACCCAGTTCACTCAAACCCAAAAATCGACCTACTAAAAAACTATCAAAGTTACTGAGACCCCAATTACTTAGATTAATACAGACCACTTTGCCACCAAAACTAAATATATTATAATGTGTTGGCTTGAGTGCTAGACATATTTTATGTCGCACTTTCCACATACTAATTGATGAAAACAGAATTGACTGACTTAGTTGTGCCGCAACTAAGCTCAAAACACCCACTCCATAAAACGCACAAGGTAGGCCTACCAAGACATAACCACACAAGTAAGCTACAATGTTTATGCTTTGGTAGGCTTTAAAATTTAGTGATCTACGCAACAAGGCATCTGCGGACTGCCCAAACGCCTGTATAAAAAATAGCAATGACATTGATTTTATAACTATGGCGCCATCGGGATAGCGAAAATGAATCGCAATACTGTCTGCTGATATATACCCGACAACGGTAAGTATAAATCCCCATATGACATGCACGGTAAATACAAAAGCGACATCCCGCTCTGTTATATTTTTTCCCTGAATCAATGCTGTACTCAACCCAAAGTCAGCTATAACATTACCAATACCAACTATCAACACGCCAATTCCAAAAATGCCAAACGCTTCCGGACCCAATAAACGCGCCAATATTATACCGAAAAAAAACTGAAATAACATTCTTAATGCCGTTCCACCATAGCTCCAAAAAAGGGCTAAAATGCTTTTTTTAGATATATCGGTTAGATAAGCATTATCAAGCTGAGAACCAGTCTCTGTTGTTTTAATATTAATGGTGTTTATCTTTGTCTATTTTTTGGCCTTGGATTCTTTGACTATCTGGAAGGAACCCACCACTTATTTTTGTTTCAAAAAATGCTCTATCCTTTAATTTGTTTCTCCAGTTACTAACCCTGAAAAGATATCTTGGTCTTGCTCTGAAAAACAACAGACATCCAGATATGAAACTCCGCCACCATTACTCCTTGATTGCTCTAGAAATGAATATAAGTCCCGAAAGCGGTCTTCTATATTGTTTGAAAATGAAAACATGAAATTCCCGAAATTGTCGTATATAACATAATGAATGTATCCTACTTCGATCAGGGCATCAACTGCTTTAAGAGCCTCGTGTAAATCATTTTTCGGCGAGAACGTAGGATCAAATTCAAAAAAGATTACCGGAAGATCAATTGCCATCTGATTCACTGATGAAAGAATAATTTGAAAGTCAAAACCATCGGTGTCAATTTTTACAAGACGTGTAGGTGGAAGATCCGAATTTTCTTTAATAACGGCTCTATAGGTGGTGATTGGGACCACATCATCTGTTTGTCCTTTTTTTGAATGCAAAAATGAAAGGCTCTTGTCTCTAGTTATGTGACCCGTTCCATTTACTGTGATTACATTAAAAATTTGCGAAGCTGACTCTGGAACAATATATTTCGGAATAATTCTAAAATTTCCAGGAATAGAGGCCAAGTTCTTTTTTAAGTATGGCAAGTAGTTGGGGTTACCTTCTACACAGATAATGGGGAACGAACATGCTCCTCGTAGGGCTACCGCGGTGTCTCCAACATTTGCACCTATATCAATTACCGTCATTACTTTGTATTTTTCCCCAATCAAAGAAGCAACGATAGGAAGTTTTTTATCATAATTTTTATAGTCAACTTGGTAGCTATCGAGCCTATGTTTTGGCGGAAGTATGATTGAGTATTCCCCAATCATGTATGACCGTTCCCTCGCAATTGTCAGTCGTCTTTTCGTTGAATTTACCAATTCTTTAAATATCTTATACATCATCAATACTGTTTAGTTTTAAAAAATGAGGGTTTTTTCTAGCTGAGCGTCTTAATGAGAGTTTTTTGAGTAATACTTTATAAAGATTATAACGCCGATGAATCCAACGCCATTGGCTTTCGAGGATGTGACTCAAGAAGTTAGCTTTATGCAAGCCATGCCTTTTGACCACAC
>CAISUR010000235.1 GCA_903888655.1 uncultured Bacteroidota bacterium
TCTTGACACTGTAGATTTTTTTTTTTTTAACACAATAAATCATATAATTTTTTTATTTAGATATATTACTTTATAAATTTAACCACAACCCACATAACGACCAAAATACACCTCTTCTTCAACCACTTTTTCTAAATCTCGAATATTCCCACCTTTGCCAAAGATTGGATTATTTTCATTTCGGAATAAAGACATTCGTGCAAGAATCAATTTAGCAACCCCTTTAAGAATAATGCAACTCATTTCTCTCTCATACTTTTGGCATAAGACTTTTACTGGAATTACATTACTTCTAGCTGCTACATGAGAAGCAACTCCACGGATTTCCTCAGCAATTTCTGAACCAAAATTTCCAAAAGTATCAGCAGGGAGGATACGTAAAAGTTTATTTGGATGTTGCTCAGAAAGTGGTCCTTTGTATTTGGCATTCTTTTTATTTCTAATATCTTGAAGATGATCATGAGCTTGTCGTAATTGCCCTTTCATAACAGTACTAGTAATTGGATTTACACATGAGAAATCTCCTAAGTTCTCCTGAAGATCTGGAGTAGTCCAACTAATATCTAAACGACCTAATTTTCCATTAGCAAGTCTTACATAATTTTCAGCACCAGAGGGGTTTAATTTTATTTGATAGCTGCCTCCATCTTTTAAGATTTTGGCAAGACCCATGACACATTGATTGTGTAAAATTTGCTTACTTTGAGAATTATTTTGATCTTTGGTTGATATTTTCTTACAGTTTAAGAGATGATTTCCTCTAACATCCAGTTGTTCCTTGCAGTTTTTACCAGGACATAATTGCTTATCTTTCTCCATTCCAGGAAGATTCAAGCCATAAAGTCGTATCATAATTATTTTCATTTCAGCACTTGTGAAAATAGTATGTTGATTTTTAGGTAACACTACAAAGGGAGAGATTGCTTTCTTTTTTGAACCTTGAAACACTTTAAACATTTGTTGAAGAACAGGATCTTGATTTGGAGCCTCTTGTTCAACATTATGAAGATGCCACTTTCTAATAATATCGTTTATAATAAAATTTAGTTGAGAATTTCCCGCTGTTGCAAGCATTTTTTCGAAAAGTTCTTCAATAGTTTTAACAGATTTCCATTTTTTCGGAAAGAAATTTTTATGTGTCTCTAGGATCCAGGCTAATTGGTCACGTAAAAAATCATTTAAAACAGGTTTATAAAGTTCATCCACCGAAGTCTTATATTGTTCATATTCAATTTGTTTGGATATGTAAGCAACGAGATTAAAGAGTTTAATGTGTACCAGATTTAAACCCCCTTCCGAGAAAGAGAGTCGAAGCCATGTTCGTGCATATTCAGGTATTGGTACACCTAATTGTTCCTCCAGGATATTCCACATTTCTTTTTCATATTTGTCACTAAGAGGTACCATGATATCAGGATGAATAAGTCCACCATAATAACCAATTTCTTGAGTCCAATGACAATTTCTAAAAATTAACATAAAATGTTGAAAGTTTTTGATATTTCGTAGGTATTGATTCTTTTTAATAAGAGCGTCAATCTTCTTTTCCATAAAATCTTTTTGGAACTCAAGAGAACCTAAAGGGGCTCCCATTAATTTGATTCCATAATCAATCGGATTGGTTTGACTTCCTGTAGTGTCAGGGTGTACTTTAATGTTTGACATATCAAAGGAATTAATCTTGAATAACTCCGTTTCTATGTCCTTTAAAGGTCGAGTTACTTTCTTAGGAAGTAGAATGAACGAATCAGCAGGGTTTAAAGAGCTTCCTTCCTTTGTCAGAGCCTGGTCCAGGTGATTAACAGCTTTGAGAACATTTTTATTATTTCTTCCATGAAGGACAGTATTATCGAGATAGGACACAGCTCCATGAGACAACTTTCTTACATCTGGTTCCCCAGTAATGATGGCATTGCATTCTTGATGAATTATCATTCGTCCAGCAGCATATTGAATCGGAGCTAAAACGGATCCTTGTTCAAGACATCTTGTTCCCTCATTAAATAGTGGAGTCCCATCTCTAGAAATAAGTCGTTTAGTAGCATTTCGGGCAATCAAGAAAGAGGAGAAATTCGGAAATGTATCAGCTATTCGATTAATGACGGTCCACTGAGCAACTTGACCATAACCATTCCTTTCATCAGTTACATACACCGTTTGATCTGAAAGCATTGCTTCCTCTGCACGTTTGAATAATTTGGTTGAACCATTTTCCTCCGAAACCCCCAATTGAATGACATTACAAAACTCCTCGACATGTTCCGTTATCTTTCTTCCAATCAGCTTATCGAATATTTTATGAAGTGAAGAATCTGGTTGAATTGGTCGAATTTGTTTCCCCCCATATCTGAGATGATCTTTTGGTTTTGGAGCAGTAATGCACAGCTTTTTGTTGATAAACTGATTGTAATATTCCAGAGGGAGTCTATTTAGGTAGATAAGTTTCCCAAATTCTAGAAGAAGAGTTAAAAGGGTATCATGATACTCATTATCATCAGGCTGTGACCATGCTCGAAGAGTATCTCCATTCCATCTATCAATTCCCGAAGCTATGAGAGGTTTGATCTTTTTGATTAATTTTTCAAATTCCTCCGAATCAAAAGCCTCATCCACAAATTCTTTCAGTGCTTCTGCAGCCTGAGCAGTTAATTCACCATCTTTGACAGTTTCAGGCCTTCTTCCCATTTCTTGTAATGTAGGAAATAGCTCCTTTAATTTATCTATAAAATGTATATCCTCCTTCGCCGTGATGGGTTTATCTTGATTCATTCCTCGATAAGTTTTGGCAGCTCTTCCAATTTGTCCATGCTTGAGCAGATTTTGAGCTCGAATGGCATTTTTCTCCTGTTGTTGAGCTTTCTCTTGTACCTCATCAATGATTTTATTCTCTCTTGCCTCTTGAAACTTTTGAAACTTTTTCACGATTTTTTGCATAGTAATAATTGGATCAATTTTATCCCATTGATCCTCTTTGATGAATTCCATACGTGTTCTCATAGCGTCTCTCCATGAAGCTTTATCCTTGTAGTTTCGAACATTTTCATGGAGAAGTACTTTGGTACATTCCAGTTTGAGAAGAGCTGTTTTAATATCACCCTTTTTACTTACCGCATTAATAATATTTTGAAGTAATGAGATCATTATGCTTTTTTCCATTAGAAGTAGTTTGCCCTCAAAGGGATATTGAGAAAGGTTTCCCATTTGATCACAAAGTGAAGCTACTTTTTCATAAGATACATTTCCGAAGCTGAAAAGAGGTACTGCCTCAACATCACTGTGATACCCTGCTTCTTGTTGTATGTAAACCCCAATTGCTGGCATATTCACTTTAATTGGAGCTGACATGTTGCAGGAATTCTCAGTACATTTATGATTCAAAGTTATTTGTTCTCCATTGAGGTTTTCCACTTTTGTTTTGGAGGTAATTGCAACTTCGATAAGGGCTGGATCAATATTGTAGGTGCCTTCAACGGGCTCAACTGGAATCGGGATGGCCCCGCATTGACTTACCGCAAGCCATGTGGCAATGTAGGTGTTCGAAGGGACAATAACCTCATCCCCA
>CAISUR010000236.1 GCA_903888655.1 uncultured Bacteroidota bacterium
CAGTTTAAGCATAAATACATCAATTATTCCGTCTGAAGATTATGATACTTTAAAAGAATTCTTTAAGAAAGTTATCGAAAAAGAAAACGAAAAAATTGTTCTAAAAAAAATGTAGTTTATGAAAAAGAGTATTTTAATATCTGTTTTGCTCGGTTTATCATTAAATATAATAGCGCAAAAGGTTGATTTAGAAAAGGTAACTAAGGAGCAACTAGAAGAAAAGGTTCATCCAATAGATACTTCAGCTGTCGCCGCTGTTCTTTTCAAAAAAGCAAGAACAACTTTTAATTACACTGTTAACGATGGTTTTACAACCAAAACAGAATTCTCCATTAAGCTTAAAATCTATAAAAAAGAAGGATTAAAATGGGCAAATTTTGAAATACCATATTATGTTGGATATAAAACTCTGAATGATGAACAGGTAAATATTTTAAAAGCATTTACTTACAATATTGACAATGGAAAAATAGTCAAAGTGAAAGTATCTGGAGAGAGCAAGTTTAAAGAAAAGATTAATGAGTTTTGGGATACCAAGATAGTTACTTTTCCCAATGTGAAAGAAGGATCTATTATTGAATTACAGTACGAATTTAAATCTGATAATTTATCCAAATTACCCGATTTTCAATATCAATATAAAATACCAGTCAATTTTGCTCAATTAACTACTGAGATTCCAGGATTTTATTTATATAAAGCTATAAAAGTAGGATTTGTAGATGTTACAATTAATGATAAAATTGAAAATGCTTCAAAAGAATATTTTGACGGTCGAGCAATAACAAATTATTTAACTTATCAACAAATTAAAACAGTTTATGAAGTATCTAATGTACCGGCATTAATTGAAGAAGATTTTGTTAGCAATATTGATAATTATTACGGAAAAATTGAGCACGAATTGAACACTATTCAATTTCCAAATGAACCCGTTAAGCAGATAGCAACCACTTGGGAAAGTGTAGCAAAATCAATTTACGAGGAAAAAGATTTCGGAAATGAGCTCAATAAAACAAGCTACTTTTTATCCGATTTAAAGAATATTACAGATAAAACAACATCTAAAGAGGAACGTCTAAAAGCAATTTATGAATTTGTAAAACAAAGAATGACTTGGAATGGAAAATTTGGATACTATGCAAAAGATGGTGTTGAAAAAGCGTATAAAGAGACAATAGGAAATGTAGCTGAATTGAATCTTATATTAACTTCGATGCTTAAAATGGGTGGTTTAGATGCTAGCCCCGTATTATTAAGTACCCGAGACAATGGAGTTCCGTTGTTTCCAAATAGATCTAAATTTAATTACGTTATAGTTGTTGTTAATTTAGAGGGGAAACAAATATTACTTGATGCTACCGATAAATTTTGTTCTATTGATATCCTTCCAATAAGGGATTTAAATGATAAAGGTAGACAAATTAATAATGATGGTAGTTCTGCCGAAATTAATGTAATGCCCAATTATAATTCATTACACAATATGAATATTTTAGCCAGTGTTGATAGAAATGGTGATATTTCAGGTCAGGTTAGAGAGCAATATTTTGATTACAACGGTTTGCGATTTAGAGAGAATTATTCTGGAATTGCGAAAGATAGTTACATAGAAAAACTAGAAAAAAGATATCCAGGTCTTGAAATTGAAAATTATGAAGTAAAAAATGATAAAGCAGTTTATGAACCAATAATTGAATCTTATTATATTAAAAATAAAAGTGTAATTGAAAAAATAGGGGATAAAATGTTTTTTTCACCTATGCTATATCTGGCTTCTCAACAAAATCCATTTAAGCAAGATAATAGACAATATCCGATTGATTTTGCTTTTCCATATAAAGATAAGTATGCTTTTGTAATTACAATTCCTGATGGTTATGAAGTGGAGAGTTTGCCTAAACCAGTTGCTTTAGCAATGGATAAAGGATATGGAAATTTTAGTATAGTGATTTCAAATACAGATAATCAAATACAAGTTTCAGTCAGTTTAAGCATAAATACATCAATTATTCCGTCTGAAGATTATGATACTTTAAAAGAATTCTTTAAGAAAGTTATCGAAAAAGAAA
>CAISUR010000237.1 GCA_903888655.1 uncultured Bacteroidota bacterium
ACCGCTACCAACTCGTCAGTAGTATCAAAAACTTCTACAAACCATTTTACAATTCCGCTTGGATGTTCGGCAGAAGCGACATCTCTATCGACTTTTTGCTTACACGTTAAACGCACATAAACGGTATCATTGTGATAAATTGGACGCAAGAAACGACATTCTTCCAATCCGTAATTAGCGGCAACCGGACCCTTATTTGGATACACAAACAAACCTGCTGCAGCTGCCAAAATGAAGTAACCGTGAGCCGTTCGTTTTTTGAAGATACTTCCGTCAAGCGAAGTAATATCGGTGTGTGCGTAGAAATGATCCCAAGTGATATTGGCAAAATTGATAATGTCGGTATCGGTAACAGTTCTGTTGTGAGTTCGAAGTGACATTCCCGGTTGAATGTCTTCCCAATGGTATTGGAACGGATGCTGCGTGATTTCTTTATACGCCGAATTCGCTTGATAAATACCTGTGATTTCAGTTAAAGTAGTTGGCGAACCCTGAATCGCGCAACGTTGCATATAATGTGTAATGCCTCGAACACCACCCATTTCTTCTCCACCTCCAGCACGACCAGGACCACCATGAACTAATAATGGCAATGGCGAACCGTGACCCGTACTTTGTTTGGCATTTTCACGATTCAGCACCAAAATTCTACCATGATGCGATGCTGCGTTTACTACATATTCTTTAGCAATTTCATCAGAATTTGTAACTATTGACGACACCAACGAACCTTTACCCATTTGAGCTAATTCAATAGCTTCGTCAAGGTTTTTATAAGGCATTATGGTTGAAACCGGACCAAAAGCTTCCGTTTCGTGAACGGCTAAATTGGTAAACGGATGGTCTTCGCGAAGTAAAATCGGACTCACAAAAGCCCCTTTATCATCGGCACCAACCAACGTAATTTTTTCTAAATCGCCGTAAACTATTTTGGCAGATTTTGATAATTCTTGAACTCTTCCTTTCAACACCTCAACTTGGTCTTTACTTACCAAAGCGCCCATTCTAACTTCTTTCAATCTTGGGTCTCCAATCGAAACTTTATCCAATGATTTTCCCAATGCCATTTGAACGTCATCCATCAGCTTTTCTGGAACAATCATTCTACGGATAGCCGTACATTTTTGTCCAGCTTTTACCGTAATTTCACTACGAGCTTGATTGATGAATAAATCAAATTCTGGAGTTCCTGGAACCGCATCTTCGCCTAAAATAGAAGCATTCAAACTATCGGCTTCCATTGTAAACGGTACTGATTCTTGTATTAATCTTGGATGCGATTTTAACAATCGTCCTGTTGCAGCTGAACCAGTAAATGTGATTACATCTTGGCTTTCAACCGTATCAAATATATTTCTAGCAGTACCACAAATCAATTGCAAAGCTCCTTCTGGCAAAATATTGGAGGCAATAATTTCTCTTACTACCGCTTCAGTTAAATAGGCAGTTACTGGCGCTGGCAAAACCACAGCTGGCATTCCTGCCATCCAGTTGACCGCACATTTCTCTAACATTCCCCATATTGGAAAATTAAAAGCATTGATATGAATCGCCACTCCTTTTTTCGGAACCAAAATATGATGCGCCATAAATCGACCGCCTTTCGACAAATCAATCGGGTCGCCTTCTACGTGATACGGTTGGTTTGGGAATAATTTTCGCAACGATGCATTGGCATATAAATTTCCAAAACCGCCTTCAATATCAATCCACGAATCGACACGTGTTGCGCCCGTTCGGTAACTGATTTCATAGAACGCTTCTTTGCGTTTGGTCAAATACATCGCCAAACTTTTAATCATATTGCCACGTTCTTGGAAGGTCATTTTGCGGAGTTTCTCGCCTCCTTTTGTTCTTCCATAGTGCAAAATAGCCGGAATATCCAATCCTTCCACCGACGTTTCCGCAATGAATTCGCCAGTTACAGCATCATAAGATGGTTTCCCCTCTCCAATTGCCGAAGTCCATTTTCCTAATACGTAATGTTGTGTTTTGTTCATAATGCTTTATTTCATTATTGATTCCAATCATTCAAAAATCAAAAATCGTTAATCTTCAATCGTTAATCATTTTGAGCGAATGGCTTGGTCTTTAT
>CAISUR010000238.1 GCA_903888655.1 uncultured Bacteroidota bacterium
CATTCAGTCTACTACGGCTACACCACAAGTTGCGGCTTCCACAGCCGTGAGAGTGTACCCCAACCCCGCTGTCGACAAACGTTCTTGCTTTTTCCCAAATCGAAGGTTCAATATCGTTGCCACTAATTGCAATTCTATTTCCTACTCTGTTAATATTTGAAGAAATAGCCCAACCATTGTCTTTATTCATGTATTGAAGTCCTGCGTTAAAAACATAAGGTGATTGTCCTTGCATGGGTCTAGATTTTTCTTTCTCATTAAAAGTCGATATATCTACTTTTGATTTAATGATGGCAATGTTTGAGAATAACGTTAAATCATCTAGAAAGGCTGCCCCCTCATATTTAAAAATGGAACTCAACAATGTTCTAAATTCAAACTCTACACCGCTATTTACACCGCTGTCAGCATTAACATATTTAAGGTTTTTATTGGTAGTTTGTTTCAATTCAATTGGATTGGTGAAGTTTTTTTTGAAATAAGAAAATGAAAATAATTGTCCTTTACCCGGAAAAATTTCATAACGAAAATCTAAATTTTGAATATTTGCGATTTTTAAATCTGGATTACCTTCTGTCAAAAATCCCGTCGTAAAATCATAAAAAGCAAAAGGAGCCAACTCTCTAAATTCCGGTCTATTGACAGTTTTAGAATAACTCAATCGGATGTTCTGTTCTTTATTAATTGAAAAAATCAAATTGGCAGAAGGTAGTATATCTTCTTGTCTATTATTCGATCTTGTATTTTCATATATTGTGTTTAATTTTTGGGTGTAGTCTTCTAAACGAACTCCCCAAACCAATCGAAACTTGTTAAATCGGTTGTCTAACATTGCATAAGAAGCGTTTAAGTTAGAACTTGCATCATAGGAATCCTTATCTTGGGTTTGCTCGAAAATACTAAAACCAGTGGTGCTAAAATTAGCCGCAGAAAACACAGTTGATTCAGGTTGGGTTAATAAACCTTGTTGAGTATTGAAAGGATCAAACAATTTGTAAAAAAAAGTTCTTGCATAAAAAGTTCTATTTCTGTTTTGAATAAAAGCACCTATTTTAAATTCGTTTATTGAATTTTCACCTAAATTAAATTTTTTGGAAAGATCTAATCTTCCTCCATTTATAGTTTCTTTATTTTCTGAAAAAAACATGGCACCAGCGTAACTATTACTTCCAGTTTCATTAATTGGAATATTCAAAAACGCAACGTTAGGATATGTTCCATTAGGATCAGTATCAGTTGTATATGAATTTCTTCTTAAATTAGGAATAGATCGCTGAATATTACTATAAAAACCATTCCAAGATACTTTAATTTTTGGTTTTGTAAAGTAATGATCACCGTTAAGTTGTCCCGAATAGAT
The DNA here is from genome assembly GCA_903888655.1 of uncultured Bacteroidota bacterium. Taxonomy (GTDB): domain Bacteria; phylum Bacteroidota; class Bacteroidia; order Flavobacteriales; family Flavobacteriaceae; genus Flavobacterium. The sequence goes on from CAISUR010000238.1 coordinate 1,361, forward strand.
TTTATTACTTGTAAACCATCTAACATTTGAATTGGTAACATAAGTACCCGCAACATCGGCCTGTCCTGAACGCTCTACAACTAAATCTGTAGAGTTTAAACTCAAAATATTTTTAAACGTAATGTTGTTGTTTTCATTAAATTTCAAAGAAAAATTACCCAATGCACCCGTTAATACTTGTTGACTATAGTTAGTATCATTGTAACTAGAATTCAAATTCCCTGGACTTGTAAAGTCATTTAAAGTCTTTTCATTATAATTGTTAGTAATATTATGAGATAAAGAAAATAACATTCCCACTTTCTTATTTCCGAAATCATAATGTCTTCCGATAGAATATTGAAAACTAGTGTTCGGTTTAAATCTAGAATCATTAATAGCCCAATCACTTTGAAAGCTTTTTGCCACTTCCAGATTTGATAATGTATGATTAGGACCTTGCATTATTTCTGTACTTGGAATAGTGCTAGGCAAAGCTCTTGTTCCGTTATCATAACCCAACCAATCGGTACTACTTCCTTTATAAGTTCTTTCATTTTTAAAAGTTGTAATTGTATTGTAACCAGATCCGACAGTTATAGATTGAAAATCTTTGTCTGGAACAGATTTAGTATTAATTTGAACCACTCCACCAGCAAATTCTCCAGGAAGATCAGGTGATGCAGTTTTAGTAATCATAATATTATCCAACATATTAGAAGGAAATATGTCAAAAGAAAATGCTTTTCTATCAGGTTCCGAACTTGGTAATGGGGCTCCATTGATTAAAGCAAAATTATAACGATCATTCAATCCTCTGATAATAACAAAACGATTGTCTTGAATACTAGCGCCACTAATTCGCTTTAAAACATCAGAAGTGTTTTTGTCAGGAGTACGTTTTATGGTTTCAGCAGATATACCATCAGAGACATTGGCACTGTTTTTTTGCATGGTTAACAATCCTTTAACCGATTCTTGTTTTGCTTTCGTTGTTTTTATCACAACATCATCTAGTTGATTTGCTTTGCTAGTCAAAGAAATGGTAACAGAATTAACATCATCTTTGCTAACCATAATGTCAGTAACTTCTTTAGACTGATAGGAAAGGGATGATACTTTTAAAGTGAAATTTCCTGCATTTGTTCTTAATAAGAAATTTCCTTCTGAATCTGTAATATCAGATTTGTTTGTTCCTTTTATGGTTACTGAAGCCCCAGGAATTGTTTGTCCTGTTTTTTCATCTATTACTGTTCCTTTAATACCTGAATTTTGACCGTAAACAAAAGAGCAAAAAAGAAATAAAAATAAAATGAATAAAGAATGTAATTTTTGTTTCATGTTTTTTTTAGAGAACAA
>CAISUR010000239.1 GCA_903888655.1 uncultured Bacteroidota bacterium
ATTTATTTTTTATTAGAATACTTGATTCTTTTTGTATTGACACTATCAATTAAAATTTGGAATACTAACATAGTAGAAAGTTTTAATGTTTATGGTTGGCGAAATATTAAAAAGTCCTTGAATTGTAATTAGTTCATATTGTTATAAATCATATTATTTCAATATTTTGACTCTTAAACTAAATTAGTTGATTTTAGGTTGAAAAAAAATCCATATAAAACCATCAATTAAACAAAAAGTTGCAAATTTATAGTTATTATATACAAATATTTTCGATTTTTATTTCGAATTCACTTTAAATAATTTCCTGTCAAATATGAACTATCTCATCGTCTATTAGCAGTGCTTCTTTTCTAAAACGAAGAAAAACTTGTGCAACTGCAATCACATCCTTTTCACAATACGTTACAATTCTATCGATGTCTTTTTCTACGTAAAAAACATGCCCGACTTGACTACCGTCGATATCACCTTTTGGAGATGGAATGCCGAGGATTTTTGTGAGTAATTTTAAAGAGGTAAAGTGTTTATAATCGCCAAATTTCCATAATTCTAATGTGTCTAAATGAGCAATTTCCCACGGTTTTTTTCCGAATAAATTGAGTTTATTTGGAATATCAACTTGATTGATAATCATTCTTCTAGCAATGAACGGAAAATCAAATTCTTTAGCATTATGACCACAAAGAATATGTTGTGAACCATCGAAATAATTGCTTAAAAGATTATTAAAATCTAACAAAATCTTTTTTTCTTCACCAAAAAATGAAGTTACCCTAAAGTTTCTAATGTCGCCCTTGGTTGCAAAATAACCTACCGAAATACATACAATTTTTCCAAATTCTGCCCAAATTCCTGCTCGGTCATAAAATTCTTCGGCGGTGAACTCGTCTTTTCTTTGATATTGCGTTTTAAGTTCCCAAAGTTGTTTCATTTCATCGTCAAGTGAGTTGAAATTTTCCTCTAACGGAACAGTTTCTATGTCAAGAAACAAAATGTTGTCTAGGCGAATTTTTTCTATCATTTTTCTAATGTGTTACTTAGTCCATGTGAAAATTAAAAAATGTATTTCAAATATGAAAGAAAAAAATTAAAAAAGTGATTGTTGTGTTGTCGGGCTTTCATGTTCAAGAAGCCATTTTTTTCGCCAAAATCCGCCTGCGTAACCGGTTAAAGAACCATCTGTTCCAATAACTCGATGACACGGAATTACAATCCAAAGTGGATTTTTACCATTGGCGGATGCTGCGGCACGAATTACTTTTGGGTCACCTAATTTTTTAGCTAAATCAAGATAAGAAATGGTTTTTCCATAAGGAATATTGAGTAATTCTTGCCACACTTTTTTTTGAAAATTGGTTCCATTAGGATTTATTCTAAAATCAAAATCAGTTCTGGTTCCACTAAAATACTCATTGATTTGCGTAACGGCTAACTTTAATTCATTTGGAATTGTCTTTGAAATTACTCCTTCTTCTAAAATTGAAATTTGAGAAATGCCGTTTTCATCGCCAACAATTTTGGTAGTTCCTAAAGGTGAATTGATAAAAACCGTTGGCATAATACAAAGTTAATTTTAATACAAACTTTACGAAATAGAGACATAATTTATTTTGAAAAACTTAAAATATATGTTTCTAATGATTCCAATTCATCATCGCTCATAACTTTTGTAAGTTCGAGATTGATTTTCATTGTTTCATATTGCGCAGGATCAATAATAGGTTCCGATTGGGCTTTAAGAAAATTTTTCAAACTAGCGTTTTGTTTTTTATAGACTGTTGCTACCTGTTCCAAACTTGGTCCAATAATTTTTTGGTTGTTTTGATGACAAGCAGCACAATTGTTTTCTTTAAAAAGTTGTTTACCTTTATCTAATGAAGCTCTTTCTGGATAAAGCTTTTCGGATTTCTGCACATCTTTTTTACAAGATATAATAGTAAAGCAGATTAAAATTAAAACTATTTTTTTCATTTTACTTTCTCATTAAAATAGCAGCTTCTTTAGCAAAATAAGTCGAAATTAAACTGGCTCCGGCTCTTTTGATACACATTAATTGTTCCATCATGATTTTGTCGTGGTCGAGCCAACCTCTTTCGGAAGCCGCTTTAATCATAGCATATTCGCCCGAAACGTGGAAAACCGTCACCGGAACATTTACCGCGTTTTTGACTTCGCGAACGATATCTAAATAGGCAATTCCAGGTTTTACCATGACCATATCGGCGCCTTCTTCTACATCCATAAGAGCTTCTTTTATGGCTTCGATGCGGTTGGCGTAATCCATTTGATAGGTTTTTTTGTCTTTTGGCACTTCGACATCTGCTTCTCTTGGCGCTGAATCTAAAGCATCACGGAATGGTCCGTAAAATGCGGAAGCATATTTCGCCGAATAGCTCATAATACCAACATTTGAAAATCCTGCTGCATCTAAACCTTGGCGCAAACGCAACACGCGTCCGTCCATCATGTCGCTTGGTGCTACAAAATCGGCTCCAGCTTGAGCGTGAGAAACGGCCATTTTTACTAAAGCATCGTTGGTTGCATCGTTGGCGACATCACCGTTTTCGATAATTCCGTCGTGACCATAAATTGAATAGGGATCTAAGGCAACATCGGGCATAACAATCATTTCGGGACAAGCTGCTTTAATGGCTTTTATAGCTTGTTGCATCAATCCGTTTGGGTTCCATGCTTCTTTTCCAGTATTGTCTTTTAAACTTTCATCAACTTTTACATAGATGTTTACGGCGCGAATTCCTAAATCGAATAATTCTTTGACTTCTTCCACGGTTAAATCTATGGAACGACGAAAAATTCCCGGCATGGACGGAATTTCAACTTTATAATTTTCGCCTTCTGCGATGAACATTGGGAACATAAAATCTTGTGGACTTAATGTTGTTTCGCGAACTAATGAACGAATGGATTCGTTAACGCGTAATCTTCTACCTCTTTGTAATGGGAACATAGTATTTTTGATTTTAGATATTAGATATTAGATGTATTGCAATCTAAACCCAATCAATTGGTGATTCTAATACTTTAATTAATTTTTCTTCTTCGCTTCCTGGAACTGGATGATGGTCATAATGCCATTGCACATGTGGTGGTAATGACATTAAAATGGATTCAATTCTACCGTTGGTTTTTAATCCGAAAAGTGTGCCTTTATCGTGCACTAAATTGAATTCTACATAACGACCACGACGGATTTCTTGCCATGTACGTTGTTCTGGAGTGAATGCTAAATTTTTTCTTCTTTCTATAATGGGAACATAAGCTTCAAGAAAACTGTTGCCAACTTCAGTTACAAAATTGTACCAATCTTCCATTTTCATAGTTTCGTTTTCTTTGCAATAATCGAAAAACAATCCGCCTAAACCACGAGCTTCGTTTCTATGATCGTTCCAAAAATAAGCGTCACATTGTTTTTTAAATTTCGGATAAAACTCTGGATTATGCTTATCACAAGCGGTTTTACACGTTTGATGAAAATGTATTGCGTCTTCTTCAAACAGATAATAAGGTGTTAAATCTTGTCCGCCACCGAACCACGAATTGATTACGTTTCCTTTATCATCGTACATTTCGAAATAACGCCAATTGGCATGAACCGTTGGAACCATCGGACTTTTAGGATGAATTACCAAACTCAATCCGCAAGCAAAGAAATCGGCTTCACCTACGTTGAACATTTTCTGCATGGCTTCGGGTAATTTTCCGTGAACTGCCGAAATATTTACACCTCCTTTTTCAAAAACATTTCCGTTTTCGATAACTCGTGTTCTTCCGCCGCCGCCTTCTGGTCGTTCCCAAATGTCTTCACGGAATTTTACTTTTCCTTCGACAGCTTCTAATCCAGCAACGATTTGATCTTGAAGATTTTGTATGTATTGGTAGAATTTATTTTTCATGGCTTACATATAATTTTTGTTGATATATCCAATTACAAAAAAGATGGCAACGTGAGTTAATACTCCTAATATAAATGCTAACAATGCTTTTAGATAGTTTACTGTTTTTTTTCTCCAAAAAATTGTCCGATTGCCCAAATTTGATAAATAATAAAGAAGATGGTCAAATTACTAAAAAGAGCAGTTACTTTGATTAGCACAATTAAAGGTATAATAACAAGCAAACCAGTGGCTAAAACATAGGACATCACTACTATCATTTCAAAAATATTGTATTTTCTTTTTCTATATAAAAACATCAGCCAAGGTGCAATACAGAATCCAACAATAATATTAGTGTATGCAATATGTTCAATCAACCAACTGTCAATGGTTTTTAAATTTACTTTATCTTTTAATAGCTCTATGTAACCCACATTTAAGTACGTATATTTCACGTGCAGAAAGTGTGTAAACAATGTAAAAACTAAAGAGGCAAAAAACAAATAAACAATTGGTTTCACGTATTTATTTCTGTTTTCAAATAAATAGGTGCGAATTGTTTTTCCTGGTTTTATGAGTAGTTGCCAAGCCGTAAAATGAAATCCTTTTTCAAAATGAAGAAGATGCTCAATTTCATGAACCATATATTTAAAATCAATACGTTTTATCGTTTTAGGTTGTCCACATTTTGAACAAAAGTCATCTACAACTTGATGGTTACAGTTTATGCAATTTGTCATTTTATTTATAATCTGATTTCAATAATCCGTAATAATTAATATCTTCTAAAACTCCTTCGTGATTTTTAAATTCTTCTCGCAAAGTTCCTTCTTGAACGAATCCGTTTTTTAATGCAATTTGCTGACTTCCAAAATTAACTTTTGACGTACAAATAAAAATCTTATTCATTTTTAATTCTTTAAAACAAAAACCAATTATTTCAGAAATAGCCTTTGAAGTAATTCCTTTACCTTCAAAATGGTTATCAATAAAATAGAATAATTCGCATTTTGAAATGTGATAATCTATTTTTTTAATGCCAATATATCCTATTAATTTATTAGTTTCTAAATTTCTAACATAAAAATAGTAACCTGTTTTTTCCTTTTCTATTTGAAGGTTTTTTGTAATGAATTCTTCAGTAGATTTCAAATCAACACAATTAGAAACAGTTACAGGAAAAGTCTTTTGGATACGATTTCTGTTATTGTCTATTAAATCGAAAAATTCTTTAAAATGAATATTTTCTATTTTGTCGAGTTTCCAATTGCTGAATTCCATTTAGTTAAAAATTATATTCCTTCACCGCTTCCACAAAAGCTTTGGCGTGATCTACTGGAATATTTGGTAAAATTCCGTGACCAAGATTTACTATGTAATTGTCTTTTCCGAATTCGTTGATCATTTCGTGAACCATTTTTTTGATGGTTGGAATTGGAGAAAGTAATCGACTTGGATCAAAATTTCCTTGTAAAGTAATTTTCCCACCTGATAAATAACGAGCATTTCTTGCAGAACAAGTCCAATCTACACCAAGAGCTGATGCTTTTGATTGTGCCATTTCGCCCAAAGCAAACCAACATCCTTTTCCGAAAACAATAACCTTCGTTTGGTCGGCTAAAGCTTCTACAATTTGGTTAATGTATTTCCAAGAGAATTCTTGATAATCTACTGGTGATAACATTCCGCCCCAAGAATCGAAAATCTGAATGGCGTTACAACCTGCTTTTACTTTTTCTTTCAAATATAAAATGGTTGTATCGGTAATTTTTTGCAATAAAGTGTGTGCTGCAACCGGATTTGAAAAACAAAATCCTTTAGCGGTATCAAAACTTTTTGACCCTTTTCCTTCAACAGCATAACAGAAAATTGTCCAAGGTGAACCTGCAAAACCAATAAGAGGAACCTCATCGTTCAACATTTCTTTGGTTAATTTGATGGCATCAAAAACGTAACCTAAAGTTTCATTTACATCGGGAACAAAAACTTGATTCACTTGTTCCATCGTACGAATTGGATTGGGTATTATTGGTCCCAAATTGTCTTTCAATTCTACGTGAATTCCCATGGCTCTGGGCACAACCAAAATATCTGAAAATAAAATCGCAGCATCTGGTTTTACAATTCGTATTGGTTGAACCGTGATTTCTGCAGCTAATTCGGGTGTTTCACAACGAGTGAAGAAATCATATTTGTCACGTAATGCTCTGAATTCTGGTAAATATCTACCAGCTTGACGCATCATCCAAACGGGCGGACGTTCTACGGTTTCATTGTTTAAAGCTCTTAAAAATAGGTCGTTTTTGATCATTTTTTTATTTGTTGCCACGAATTTCACGAATTATCACGAATTATTTCTCGCAAAATCGCAAAGTCGCGAAGTTTTAATTGTTGTAATGTTCTATTACTTCATAAATCACATTTTCAACCGATGGTTTGTCTGCAATTATGATGTTTTTTACTTTTTTGTTTTCTAGTGCTTCTGCGGTGGTTTCGCCAATACAAAAGCACATTTCGTCTTTTATTGCGTTCAATTTCAAATAACTTTCTACGGCAGATGGACTGAAAAATAGTATTCCGTCTAATTTATTGGTTATTTTTTTTGAAGTGATGTTGGTTTCATATACTTCAATTTCATTGAATGTAATTCCGTTTTCTTTTAAGGTTTCTGGTAAAACATCTCGACGTAAATTTCCGCTGAAAAAGGTGAAACTTTCATTGGAATAAATGAGTGAAATTATTTCTGCTAAATCAGAAGCATATCCTGTGTAAGCTATTACATTAAATCCATTTTCGGTCAATAAATCTTTGGTTTTCATTCCAACCGAAAACACATTTTTGCTTTTAAGTTCGTCACATTTTGGATGCTCTAAAATACTTTGAACGGCATTTTGACTTGTAAAAATCAGATTGTTGTTAACTTTTGAAAGTTCGAAATTCTTGATTTTAGTTTCAATAAAATCTTCATCAATTAAAGAAATATTGGCATCGAGTATATCTTGCTTTTGATTGGGTAAAAGCTTTTTTGTGGATAGTATGTTGATTAGTTTTGTCATTTTATAAGGAACACAGATTTGAGAAATTTGAAAAATCTATTTTTTTAAAATCTTTTTAATTTCTGCCATTAATTTCGTTCCTCCATTTGCTAAAATTTCTTGTGCCGAATGAAACCCTAATTTTTTCCATTCGGAAATATCAACAACTTTCTCGATTTCTAGTTTTTGTTTCCCATCAATTGATAGTAGAACACCTTTAAAATCGATGGTGTCTTCTTTTTCATTGTAGCGTGCAATTGCTCCGATTGGTGCAGTACATCCGCCTTCGAGCGTTTTTAGAAATTGCCTTTCTATATAAGTGCAAATTTCAGTCTCGATGTGATTTAATTGCGATAAAGCGTCTAAAGTAAATGCATCGTTTTCCATGGCAACCACCACCATGGCGCCTTGTGCTGGAGCGGGAATCATCCAATCTAAATTAATATAATTGTCTGGTTTTAAGTTGATTCGTTCCAATCCTGCTGCTGCAAAAACGGCTCCGTTCCAATCATTTTCATTGAGTTTTTGCATTCTGGTATTGACATTTCCGCGTAAATCGACCACTTTGTGATTTGGATATTTATTCCACCATTGGGCTTGTCGGCGCAAACTTCCTGTGGCAATTGTAGCTTCGGTTTCTAGAAAATCGGTGTTTGCTTTGTGAACTAAAATGTCTAAAATGTTGGCTCTTTCTAAAACAGCTGCTTGAACGATTCCAATTGGAAGTGCCGTTGGAACATCTTTCATGGAATGTACGGCAATATCCACTTGACCGTTAATCATGGCAATATCTAAGGTCTTGGTAAAAATTCCTGTGATTCCGAGTTCGTAAAGCGGTTTGTCGAGAATGATGTCGCCTTCAGACTTTACGGCTATAATTTCGGTTTTATATCCTAAATCTTTAAGTTGTTTTTGAACGGTGTGTGCTTGCCAAAGTGCTAGTTCGCTATCACGAGTTCCTATTCTTATAATTTTTTCAGCCACTTTATTATTGATTAATTTCTCGCAAAGTCGCAGAGAATCAAAGGTTTAATTAAATATTTTCTCTTGTTCTAATTGAAAAACTTTTTCAATCCACTCAATGCCTTCTTCCATAGAATCGCCGTCTTTTAGATGGTTTACAAAATGATTGGTGATTTTTTGGATGATTCGATTGCTGATTAATTCGGCTTGTTCTTCATCAAAATTGGCTAATTTTTTGCGTTGAAAGTTCAATTCTCCCTCTTTAATAGAATTTAGTTTTTCCTTTAAAGCCTGAATAGTTGGAGCAAACTTTCTATTTTTAGTCCAAGCTATGAATTCTTCTTTAATTTCTTCAATGATCACCTCCGCTTGAGGAATATGAAGCTTGCGATTTTCCAAAGTTTCATCTGTAATTTGAGATAAATGATCGAGATGAATAAGTGTTACGCCTTCAACATCTTGAACGTTTTCATGCACATTTTTTGGAATGGATAAATCTAAAATTAACAGTGGTTTCTTAAGATTTAAAATCGCTTTGTCGATGGTTGGATTTTGAGCTCCAGTTGCCACTACAACTACATCGGCTTTTTGTAGTTCTAATTGTAAATCGGCATAATCTTTTACCACTAAATTCAGTTTTTTAGCTAATTTTTCGGCTTTATCTTTGGTGCGATTAATTAAGGTAATTTGATCGTGTTTACTATGTTTTACAAGGTTTTCACACGTATTTCTGCCAATTTTTCCGGTTCCAAAAAGCAAAATATTTTTGTTGGCAATATCTTCAACATTTTTAAGCATATACTGAACCGAAGCAAAAGAAACAGAGGTTGCGCCAGAAGAAATTTCAGTATCCGTTTTAATTTTTTTGCTGGCTTGAATTACCGAATTCACTAATCGCTCTAAAAAAGAATTGACCATTCCGTTGGATTTACTTTCGTTGAAAGCGATTTTTATTTGACTGATGATTTCAAAATCACCCAAAATTTGACTGTCTAAACCAGTTCCCACTCGAAACATGTGGTTGATGGCTTCTTGATTTTTATAGATATATGCTACTTCTTGAAATTCTTCTACAGAACCCTGACTGTTAGCACATAAAAGTTTTATTAATTGATATGGATGTTGTGCAAAACCATAAATTTCTGTACGATTACAAGTAGAAGTAACGATTAAAGAGTCTATTCCTTCGGCTTCGGCCTGAATCAATAAGGTTGCTTTTGCTTGAGCGTCTAGACTAAACTTCCCTCTAATGGCTGCATCTGCCTTTTTATAGCTTAAGCCTAACGCATAAAAAGAAGCATGTTTTGACATATTGTATTTTTCCATAAGTTACTTTTCCTAAAAGTGATACAAAGTTATTGTTAACCTATTTATAAAAGTAACGCTATAAGTACTTTTTGTATCGCTGCGGGATTTTTAATTAAAAATTAATTTTTTAGCGTTATTTATTATAAATTTGTACTAAAATCAAGCTTTTACAATTGTCTTATGTAGACTAATTCTAAATAGTTTATTGCTTTGGTTTCAAAATCATATACGAAAAAATATCGCTATGGGTTCTCAAGAAGAAATTAAAATTGAAAATGATTTTATTTTGATTCGTTTTCAAAACGATGGAAGTGACAATTATTTAGTAAAACGACCTATTAGTCAAGGACTTATACAGTTTCATTTCGGAATTAAAGGAAAAGCAAAATTTGTATTTAATGAAGGTAATTATGCACTCGATTTGAAAGAAGAAAAGTCATTGTTGTTTTACAATCCGCAAAAAGAATTACCGTTGAATTTAGAATTAGCCCCAAATTCTTGGGTAATTTCTGTCATTATTTCCATTCAAAAATTTCATGGATTGTTTTCCAATGATGCCAATCACATTCCATTTTTAAGCGAAGAAAATAAAGATCGAAAATATTATAAAGAAAACGATATTAGTCCATCAATGGCGATTGTTTTGAGTCAATTGTTTCATTACAATTTGAATCCATCCATAAAAAATTTGTATTACAAAGGAAAAGGATACGAATTATTGAGTTTGTATTTCAATCGTTCGGAAGATCCCAATGCCGAACAATGTCCGTTTTTAATCGACGAAGAAAATGTGTTGAAAATCAAAAAAGCCAAAGAAATAATCATCTCAAACATGGCCGAACCGCCAGGATTAGAAGAACTTTCAGAACAAGTTGATTTAAGTCTGAAAAAGTTAAAAATGGGATTTAAGCAAATTTATGGCGATACAGTTTATGGCTTTTTATTCGATTACAAAATGGATTACGCCCGACAATTGTTAGACAGCGGATCGTACAATGTAAACGAAGTAGGTTTGAAAATTGGCTACAGCACCGGAAGTCATTTTATAGCGGCGTTCAAGAAAAAATTTGCAACGACTCCGAAGAAATATTTAATGTCGATTAATCCAAATACCTAATCACATCAATTTCGTATATCAAACAATCAATAAAAAAAACATAAACATAAATGTAAAAAGTAAGAATAATTTACTTTTACGAAAAATTAAATTTTATTATGAAAGGTGTATTATTAGTAAATTTAGGTTCGCCAGAAAGTCCAACAGCTAAAGATGTTAAGCCGTATTTAGATGAATTTTTAATGGATAAATACGTAATTGACGTTCCGTTTTTATTGCGTGCCTTATTGGTTAGAGGTATCATTTTACAAACACGACCAAAAAAATCGGCAGAAGCTTATGCTCGAATTTGGACTAGTGAAGGCTCACCGTTGATTGTTATTTCAAAAAAAATGCATAAAAAAGTGCAATCTTTAGTAGATATTCCAGTGGCTCTAGCCATGCGATATGGCACGATGACCATTCAAAAAGGATTGCAAGAATTGAAAGATAAAGGCGTAACCGAAGTAATGCTCATGCCTTTATATCCGCAACACGCCATGGCTTCTACAACAACTATCGTGGTTTTGGCAGAAGAATTGCGTCAGCAATATTTTCCAGAAATGACTTTTACCAATGTTCCGGCATTTTACAATAAACCCGATTATATTCAGGCATTAGCCAATTCCATAAAAAAACATTTAGAAGGATTTGATTACGATCATTTGTTGTTTTCGTATCACGGAATTCCGAAACGTCACATTCGTAAAACCGATGTTACTAAATCACATTGTGCTATTGATGGTTCTTGTTGCAACACGCCTTCGCCAGCGCACGAATTTTGTTACCGTCATCAATGTTATGAAACCACTAAACAAGTAGTGAAATTATTAGGAATTCCGGAAGGAAAATACAGCCAAACCTTTCAGTCCCGTTTAGCCGGTGACAAATGGTTAACGCCGTATACTGATGTTGAAATCAACAAAATGCCCGAACAAGGAATTAAGAGATTAGCCGTGGTTACTCCGGCTTTTGTGTCGGACTGTTTAGAAACGTTAGAAGAAATTGCCATGGAAGCCAACGAACAATTTTTGCATCATGGTGGCTCAGCATTTATGGCAGTTCCTTGTATGAACGATGAAGACGAATGGTGTGGTGTAGTAGCGAATTGGATTGCCGAATTTAAGAGAAAATAGACTTGAATGGAACTCTACAACTACATAAAGTCGCTTCACTTAATCTTTGTCATCACTTGGTTTGCGGGTTTGTTTTATATTGTTCGCTTGTTTGTATATCAAATTGAAGCCAATGATAAACCTTCTCCTGAACGCGAAATTTTACTAAACCAATACAAAATAATGACGTACCGCCTTTGGTATATTATTACATGGCCCAGCGCTATTTTAGCCAGTTTTTTTGCTTTTTGGATGTTATTTTTTACCGATTTAGGAAACGCTTGGTTGCACATGCCTTGGATGCACGTTAAACTAGGTTTTGTTTTTTTATTATACTTATACCACTTAAAATGCCAGCAAATTTACAAGCAATTACAAAACGATAATTTCAAGTATTCTTCTAATTTTATGCGATTATGGAATGAAGGCGCCACAATAATATTATTTGCAGTGGTTTTTTTAGTAATTTTAAAAAATGAATTCCATTGGATTTATGGCGTAATCGGAATCTTTTTATTTTCAATTATAATTATGCTTGGATTCAAATTTTATAAAAGAATAAGAGAAAAGAAGTAATTAGTAACTAGTGAAGAGTAATGCGCTATTCACTATTCACTCATTACTAATCACTATAGAATGAAAAACTTCAAAATGTCAATGCTATCCCTTCGAATTAGGATTTTCCTATCGATGATTGTATTGATATTAATCACCTCGATTCTTTTAGCCACAATTTCGGTTATACAATTTCAAAACGAGACTAAAAAATATTATCAAGAACGATTAGATAGAAAAGAAGACGCTGTAAAAGAGCATATTAATTACGTACTCTCCAATTCTACTTATCCTTTAACAGAAAGAAATTTACCTTATATTTTCAAAGACAAAATTCACGAATTATCGGATATTCATAATATTGAAATTAATATTTATAGTTTGCAAGGAAAACTATTACGGTCATCAAAGGCATCATTTTCTGTAGATAAAATTGCTCCTCCTATTCCAAAATATATTGTCAAACTCGTTCAATCCTCCATTGAAAAAAGATATGTAGATATCAAAAACATTGACGGAGTAAAAAATCGTTCTTCCTACAGCGAAATTAAAGATGATAAGTTTAAACCACTCGGAATCTTAAATCTTCCTTATGTTGAAGATGACAGTTTTTATCAAGAGGAAATTCAGGATTTTTTGGTTCGTTTAAGTCAAGTTTATTTTTTTATGCTAATCGTAGCTTTTGCATTGGCATATTTTCTTTCTAGTTATATAACCAAATCATTGAAAACCATTTCAGATAAAATTAATGAAACTAGTTTAGATCAAAAAAATGAAAAAATCGTCATTGAAGCTAATAGCCGTGAAATAAATTCGTTGATTAAAGCCTATAATGCCATGGTGGATAAATTGGAAGAGAGTGCCTCTATGTTAGCCCAATCCGAAAGAGAACAAGCTTGGCGCGAAATGGCAAAACAAGTAGCTCATGAAATTAAAAATCCGCTAACGCCAATGCGATTGACTGTGCAAAGTTTTGAGCGTAAATTCAATCCCGAAGATCCCGATTTGAAACAAAAACTGAACGATTATACCAAAACATTGATTCAACAAATTGATACGATGAGTTCCGTAGCGTCCGCATTTTCAAACTTTGCTTCGATGCCTGCACAACAAAATGAAACATTAAATGTGGTTGAAGTAGTAGAATTTTCATTAGATATTTTTAATGAAGAATATATTCTTTTTGAAAGCGATGAAAAAGAAATCATCACCATTATGGATCGAACTCAATTGATTCGAATTATCACCAATTTGGTCAAAAATGCAATTCAAGCAATTCCTGAAGAACAAGAATTAAAATCGATACTTGTAGTGGTGAAACGTGTTGAAAATTATGTAACAATTATCGTAAAAGATAACGGAATTGGGATTGAACAAGAATATATCGAACATGTATTTGAACCAAAATTTACCACAAAGACCAGCGGAATGGGACTTGGTTTAGGAATTATTAAAAACATTATTGAAAATTACAAAGGAACTATTACATTTGAAACGGAATATGGAAAAGGAACTACTTTTATTGTTTCGCTTCCAATAATATAAATACTAACAATATGAACTTCGAAAATATTCTAATCACAACTGAAAACGGAATTGGACAAATAACAATCAATCGTCCATCAAAACTTAATGCATTAAACGTAGCTACTATTAAAGAACTCCATGATGGTCTAGAAAGTTTGGATAATGATGCAGATATCAGAGTAATCATTATAACTGGAGAAGGAGAAAAGGCATTTGTGGCAGGAGCAGATATTTCTGAATTTGCAAATTTTTCGGTTGAAGAAGGGGCTCAGCTGGCTCAACAAGGACAAGAATTATTATTCGATTTTGTAGAAGATTTAAAAACTCCAGTTATTGCTGCTGTTAACGGATTTGCTCTTGGCGGCGGACTAGAATTAGCTATGGCTTGTCATTTTAGAGTCGCTTCTGAGAATGCCAAAATGGGATTGCCAGAAGTTTCACTAGGCGTAATTCCTGGTTATGGTGGAACACAACGACTGCCGCAGCTTGTAGGTAAAGGAAGAGCTATGGAAATGATTATGACAGCAGGAATGATTAGTGCTGAAGATGCCCATAGAACTGGATTAGTTAATCATGTAGTACCGCAAGCTGAACTTTTAAATTTTACCAAATCATTGGCACAGCGCATAATAAAAAATTCTCCCGTTGCCATTGGAAAAGCAATAAAAGCAATAAA
>CAISUR010000240.1 GCA_903888655.1 uncultured Bacteroidota bacterium
AGTAAATTCATGCGAATCAATTATAGTGATTGATGGTGTTTTAGGATTATTGTAAAAATATGTATAATCAAAATAATTCATATAATATAACCAATAACATGTCAAACTAAATCATCTTTTAATTATCAATTTCTTCGTTAAATAGTGGAAGCGAAGGTATAAAAAGAAAGCAGCAGCGGTTAAACCTGCCAGTAATCCTATCCAAACGCCAACTGCCCTAAGTTCAGTAAATTCAGCTAGGTAATAGGAAATTGGGAAGCCGATAACCCAATACGCAACAAAAGTAATATACATTGGTATATTGACATCTTGTAGCCCTCGTAAAGCTCCCAGAACAACCACTTGAATACCATCAGAAATTTGAAAAACAGCTGCGACTAAAAGTAACTTTGCTGCTATGGTAACTACTTCTTTATTGTCTAATAACTGTGAAGTATCATTCATATCTAAAAATAGTGGTGGTACTATTTGGTGTAAAATAACAAATAATAAAGCAAAGACAATTTCTATAAAAATTGCTAATAAAAATATAGAACGGGCTATAACTACAAGGTTTTTATAATCTTGTAATCCTTTCTGATTGCTTACTCTAATCATTGAAACAACACTCAATCCCATGGCAAACATAAACGTCATTGAAGCCAAACTCAACGCAATTTGGTTGGCCGCTTGACTCGTTTTTCCAATATTTCCACAAAGCCATATTCCGGCTGTAAACAAGACCACTTCAAACAACATTTGTAGGGCTGAAGGAATTCCTAAATTCACAATTTTTGTAATAGTTTCTTTTTTAATTTCCTCAAAACTAAAATTATGGAAATATTGCTTTAATTGTTCTTGACGTGATAAAATAATATGCATAAACACCACCATTGCAATACGTGAAATTACAGTTCCTAGTGCTGCACCGAGAATTCCCATTTTAGGAAAAATCCAAATACCATAAATTAAACAATAATTAATGATAACGTGTAAAATATTTGCCAAAACAATTGCATACATAGAATATTTAGTCAGCGAAAGTCCATCGGCAAATTGTTTATACCCTTGATATATGATTAGCGGTACTAATGAAAATCCAACCCAATCTAAGTAAGGTTTTGCTAAAACAATAACTTCTTGCGGTTGGTGCAATAATTCCATTAAAGGTTTTCCTAAAACAATCAATCCGAAAAGAGAAAAACCAAGAATCACACACAAAAACAAACCATTATGAAAAGTCGAACGTATTTTTAATGAATTATTTTCAGCATCTGCTTCACCAACAATTGGTGTTATTGCAGTTGAAAATCCAATTCCTAAGGATAAGGCAATAAATATCATACTATTTCCAAGAGAAACAGCTGCCAATTCTGTAGATCCTAATTTTCCGACCATAATATTATCTACAATTCCAATTAAGGTATGACCAAGCATCCCCAAAATAACTGGATAAGCCAATTGCATGTTATATCGAAACTCTCTCGTGTATTGGGATAAATTTACCATTGTTTATTTTGAAGATGCAAAAGTACAAATTCAAATGCAATCACAATTACCAATTTCGTAACAATTATAAATTCATTTTTTTATATTTGTACAAAACTAAATTAACTAAAAATGAAAAAATTAATACTTTATGTTACCTTTTGCATGGTTGGAATTGGGAACGCTCAAAACGTCTTTCATGACAATTTTAATGCTTACAATGTGAACGCACAATTAAGCGGGCAAGGTTCATGGACAAACAATTCATCTAACGGAGGAACGGGAAGTTGCACAGGAGCCTTATGTACAAATGCACAAGTACAAACTCCTGGTTTCAATTATTTGAATTATGGTTCTTCCAATAATTCTGTACAATTACTTGCAGACACTGATGGTTGTGGAACCTTATTTACACCCATTACATCTGGAGATATGTATGTTGGTTTAATGTTGAATTTAAGTAGCTCATCGACAAATCCAAATGATTTTTTTAGAGTTAATAACAATAATGGGTTTGTTACAACTTTTAGAGTTTTTATTAAAACTGTAACTGCAAATAGTTTCTCTATCGGAATAAGCAAAGGAGGTAGTGGAAACGCTATTGCCTATACCAACAGTACCTATGGATTCAATCAAGATCATTTAATCATTTTGAAATATACTCAATCATCAGGAGTTGCAGATGATGTATTGAATTTATATGTTGACCCCATTATGGCAAATGGAGTACCTGGTACGCCAGATGCTACAACAAACTCTGGAACTGATCAAGCGGGTAATGTAGACCGACTTGTTTTTAGACAAAATGCAACTGCAACTCCCACCGGAAGAGCTGGCTTAGTAAGTGTCGCATTATCTTGGACTGGATTAATTTCAAGCTTAACTACCACTGAATTCCAAAAAGAAACTTTTGTAATCAATACAAATGAAGTAAAATCTGGAAATTTATCAATTCAAGCAAACAAAAACATTTCTAATGCAACTTTGAAGATTTTTGATATTGATGGAAAAACTATTGAATCTAAAATTATTTCATTGACTGAAAATATAAATAACGTAGCAATCAATCCTATTCAGAATGCAGGAATTTATATTATTGAGATTTCCTCAGATGATAGTAAATACAATCAAAAATTTATCATCAAGTAAGGACTTAAATTCTGAAAAAAAACTGCTCTGAAAAAAATCAGAGCAGTTTTTTTATTTATAACTTATTAATATAGTTGCTGTATAAATCCTTAAATTGGTATCCGACTGCGACTCTATCTTTACTTAATTTATCATATTCTACCAAGCCCCAAAGTACAAATTCTTTCAAGAAGTATTTATCACTTTGCAAGCAATCGGGCTGGTACTTTTGAATTAACTCTTCTAATGGCGGTATGGCATCTAATTGTTTTTGATACGCTTCGTCGGAGGCATCATCTAATAATTCAAAGCCTGTTTCGGCAAAAAACCATTCTAGCAATTTAGCATAAGGACTTGCCGAAGCATCACGTTCTAGTTTTTCTATTTTCGGAAAAAATGCAGGGAAAAAAGTATGAATTGCATCGCCAATTAAATGTTGTGCTACTACTGCTGCGCCTTCTTGTTCTCCTTCATACACCAATTCTACCTTACCTGTAATAGCAGGAATAATTCCCATAAAATCTGATAATCGAACCGAAGTACTTTCTGTTCCCGACAATAATGCTCTTCGTTCTGCAGTACTCAACAAATTTTCATAAGCCGTGATACTCATTCGGGCACTCACGCCACTTTTGGCATCGATATATTCACTTTCTCGAGCCTCAAAACTTATTTGCTCTAATAAATCTTTAGCTAAAGAAGGCACGTAAACAGCATCCGATTGTAGTTGATCTAATTTGGCTTCTTGATGCGTAATGGTCTTGGCAATACCAATACTTTCTGGATAATGCGTTAGTATTTGAGAACCAATTCTATCCTTTAAAGGTGTTACAATACTACCTCTATTGGTGTAATCTTCAGGATTGGCGGTAAAAACAAATTGCATGTCTAAAGGCATTCTCACTTTGAATCCACGGATTTGTATATCGCCTTCTTGCAAGATATTGAATAAAGCTACCTGGATTCGCGCTTGCAAATCGGGTAACTCATTAATAACAAAAATACAACGATTAGCTCTCGGAATCATTCCAAAATGAATCACACGATCATCGGCATAAGAAAGTTTTAAATTAGCAGCTTTTATAGGATCTACATCACCAATTAAATCCGCTACCGTAACATCGGGTGTCGCAAGTTTTTCAAAAAAACGTTCACTTCGATGAATCCATTGTATCGGAGTAGCCTCGCCATTTGCTGCAATGATATCTTTAGCAAATCTTGAAATAGGTTGTAATGGATCATCATTAATTTCGGAGCCAGCAATGATGGGAATGTATTCGTCCAACAATTCAATCATCTTCCGTGCCAAACGAGTTTTAGCTTGTCCTCGAAGCCCTAACAGGTTGATGTTATGACGTGATAAAATAGCACGCTCCAATTCAGGTATTACCGTATTTTCAAATCCGTGAACACCTTCGAAAACAGGTTTTCCTGATTTCATTTTGTCACGTAAATTGTCTCTTAATTCGTTTTTGATACTTTTGGATTGGTATCCCGATTTTTTTAATTCCCCAAGTGTTTTTATGTTTTCTATTTTCATGTTTTTTTATATTTAACCGCAAAGTTCGCTAGTATTTTTTATTGTTATCTACTAATCACTTTTCGCTAATCACTTAATCTTCTTCTTTCTATTCGTTTCATAATCCTCAAAAATCATCTCACCCAAACCTTTCAATCCTGTGTAAAATGCTTTACCTTGGTTGGCTTCCGTAAATCGATTTACAAACTTTTGTAAATACGGATCATTTGCAATCATAAAGGTGGTGATGGGAATATGTAATTTTCTTGCTTGTGCCGCTTGATTGTAACATTGTTCAACAATATATTCGTCCAAGCCATTACTATTCATATAATATGTTCCGTCTTTTTCACGAACGCAACTAGGCTTACCATCCGTAATCATAAAAATTTGTTTATTGGTATTACGTTTTCTGCGAAGCATATCCATCGCTAATTGCAAACCAGCAACTGTATTCGTGTGATAGGGACCCACTTTTAAATAAGGTAAATCCTTGATAGCAATGGGCCAAGCGTCGTTTCCGAAAACAAGAATATCAATAGTATCTTTAGGATATCGTGTTGTGATGAGTTCCGCCAAGGCCATAGCTACTTTTTTTGCAGGTGTAATTCGATCTTCGCCATATAAAATCATACTATGACTAATATCAATCATCAATACAGTACTCATTTGGGCTTTGAATTGAGAATCTTCAACAACCAAATCGTTTACCGTCAATTGAAATTGTTCTACTCCATTATTGATTTGCGCATTTCGAAGACTTTCTGTTAAGGATATGGTTTCTAGAGCATCACCAAAATTGTAGGATCTAAATTCACCGGTTTGTTCGTCTCCATTCCCAGAAAATTTAGTTTTGTGATTACCACTACCTGACTTGTTAAGATTGCCAAAAATTTGGTCTAACGCTTGTTGCCGAATAGCACGCTCCGTTTTGGCGGTAATGCCGGTTCCAGAAGTACCGTCCTCTTTAAGTTCTTCGCGAATGTATCCTTTTTTCTTTAAATCTTCAATAAAATCATCAATCGTATAATTCGCATCCGTAAGTTTATATTCGACATCTAATTGACGCAGCCAATCAATAGCTTCATCAAAATCGCCAGAGGTATGCGTAATTAATTCTTTGAATATTTCAAATAATTTATCAAAAGGCGAAAGATAAGGAGCCTCAAAATTCTTGAAGAAAAATCCTTTTTTAACGTTGTTTTGCATGTTAGCTAAAATACTATTAAAAGCAGATAAACTCACAAAACGAATACTAATTTTAAGTTAAAAATGATTCGTGAGGAATACTTATGATTTTTACCTTTTACTCCTCTTCAGAAGCATTCGATTTAGAATAGTTTCTCCATTTCTCAATACAATCTGCCATGTCTTTTGGGATTTCGGTGTTAAAACGAATAGAGACTACTATTTCTTAAAATTTAAAATTTGAGCATTAACTACATCAATTTATTTTTGGATGTTAATCGCTCAATCAAAGGCAAATAAAACTCAATATTTACAATATCAAAGCCAAAAGTAGTAGCATTAAATAATTTAAAATAGTCTTCCGCTTGTTGATGTTCTTCTTTCAAATAATGATTAATTGCAAGAGTCAGTAAAAGCAAATTATATCTTCCTTTCTGGAAAAAGTCTTTTACAGATGGAAATTCTTTTAAAGTTATAGTATCCAAAAATGAAATAGGCAACTTCGCATCATAATAAGTCCATAACAATCTGCTTCCAATAACTGCAAAATCAGCTATATCAAATGGATTGTCTAAAGATTCAAAATAAAAATCCAGTTTTTGTTTATTCGTATTCAATACCAGTTCCCATACTCCTATTCTGGCTTTAAGTATTGGATGAATAACTTCATTACTCTTTTTAAATTCTTTTAAAGCCACTTTAAAATAGACGGATGCTTTATCCATTTCTTTATGGTTAAACGACTTTTGGCATAATAACAAATTCTTAAACAACAACAAATCAGGTAAGGTGTTTTCTTGAACCGCATCAAACCATTTTCCTAAAAACCGATCCAAATACTTTTCATCCACATACGCTTGTAGCAAACATTTTTGCAATACTATAGAGGTTCCAATGGTTGATGTTACAAATTGTATTACTGCTTCATTATTCTTTATCGATTGAAAATAGAACGATTGAAAACCTATTACCAAATGCTCATACACATTTTGTTTTTCAATTTCAAAAGGCAAATGAACCACTTTTTGCAACAAATCAAAATCATTATTTTCAATAGCTATGGCTATGATGTTTTGCAATTGATATCCCCCCATCCATGTAGTGATAGGAAGCTTTTTGATAGTTTCCAATATTAGAATACTACTATTAGGCAACTGTCGTGAATAAATTTGAATATTTTGATTGATAACATTGGTATCAAAACTAGCCACATGATGTTTGAATACCTCCCAGTTTTTAAACCCTACAGCAGCAGCCAAGGTGTTCAGTACAAATCTAGATTGCGTGTTGGTATTAGCAACCAAATCAAAAAGCCGTCTAAAAGTAGAGTAACTTATAGTAGTTCCTTTCTCTTTTAAAATAGCATCGCTCAATGCCTGGCAGTCAAAAGCATCTACTACGGTTATATCATAAGTTTCTTGTAGATATTTCTTTATCCACTCTTGTTCGTTGGTACTGATGGTTATAGGTGCAGGCATTTGTTTTTTTATCAAAAGTATAAAACGGTTTCTATTTGAACTCGTTTGAACGCATTTGAACTTATTAAGATAAATTTTGGGTTGGTTTAAGGTTTAGTTTTGTTTCAAATAATCTTAAAATGATTTTATTATGAAAAAACTATTTTACATTTTCCTACTATTTTTTTGCTTTCAAAGTAATTATTCTCAAGATTTATTAGCTGTTGAAGTTTATTTTACAAAAGACTGGAAGTTTTTAGGAATGGGATACCATGATCTCAAAAAAGGAAATGATCAATTAGTCTATTTACCAGATTTTACACAAGCAAAATGCGATTTGGTAAAATATGTTAGACAGTTTAAAATGTCTGAAAAATTAATGAATGATTATTTTAATCACAAAATCATATATCCGGATTGTAATGGTAGTGACTCTGGAAATATTGTGATAGACAAGTATTTAAAAACAAATCTTACAGATTTAATTAAAAACAAATATTCTCATGATGATCAATTTACGCAATCAGTTTTTGCCAGACCATATGCTATGCAAATTGATGCAAATGGGAAGGATTTAATTCAAAATAATGGAGCAGTTTATTATTTTGAAGAAGATTATTTGAAAACTCATACATTAAAAAGTGAATTATATTGTAGAGTTTTTGATAATGGAGATAATATTGATGTAATCACTCCAGAATATGATGACAACCATAACATTACTAGTTTATATTATGCCTACAATTACGATAATCAAACAGTTTGTTATGTAACTGTTAGTAGAGGATATATAAGTTTTGCTTTTTGGAATTATATTAAAAAAGAAGAAATGCACTATAGAGTTACTCCAGCTTATGTAACGAATTACCTCTTTGAAAAAGGAAGTAAAATAAGTAATAATATAGTATATGAAATTCCATGTGATTATGGTAATCCAATACAAAAAAGCAAATCTTCTACTCAATTTCTAATCGACTTTTTTAAAGATTATCCAAAAATGAAATTAAGAATGTTAAAGAACGCTAATAAAATTCCAAACGATGATAAAACAGGTTTGTGTTATGAGGGAATATTGAAATTTCAGAGAGAATCCAATCTATCTATCGAAAAAGTCTTAGACTTATTAGTATATGAAAGTTTTGTTGGCGGCTATTCAAATAGTAAAACAATTCCTTGTAATTTTTATTACTCTGCAGGTAATAGACCTGAATGGGAACATTTTCTTTTAGAAAATGGTGGTTGTAAATAATTTGTTAATTATAAACCTAATTTAAATGAATATTATGCCTAAAGTTAAAATAAAAAGATTGCTTAATCAACTTAATTTAAAAGCTGATTGTTTTGATGGAAATATAACTTCAATAATCAAAAAATTAAAATCAAATACAGAACCTCAAATAAAACTTTATCTTCATATAGATGATGCCTGTGTTGAAAATGATAATTTTCAATGGTATTTGTTAAAAGATGTTATTCAGTTTAATTTAGGCAGAGTAATGCCATCACACAATTGTTTAGTGAGAGAATGCAATATTGATGGATGTGTTGTTTCATTATTAGTAAAAAAATATAACAATAGTAATCCAGATTATCGCTATACCAAAATCAACAAACTTGAAATCATTTATATTTAAAACCATGAAAAAATCTATCCTTTTACTAATAGTGTCTTTATATTTTAATCTTGCTCATAGCCAAATTAAAGAAATAAAAATGTTCGGTTCCTCATTACATATTTATGGAACAAATGGTCAACAAACAGGAAACTACATGCTTCAAAATAACGACGAAAAGTTTTTAGGTCATAATTCTCAATATTTTGTAATTAAAAAACTAAATATTTTGATGGTGTATAACAATAAAGGATTTGAAAATAATAACAAACCTATTTCTTTAGCCAATGGTAATGAGTTTGTGAAAATAACTGAAAAATCTATTTGGATTAAAAATAACAACACTATCTATTATTATGATTTTAATGGCAGTATATTATCTAATTATAGAGAATAAGATAGGACATTACAACGGGGTGACCATCTTAGCAAAATAAAAAATAAATTTACA
>CAISUR010000241.1 GCA_903888655.1 uncultured Bacteroidota bacterium
GAGTTTAAAATGGGTGCCAAAAGTACAACCAATGATCAAAAAGGGGAATATATTTCAGCCATGAGTAACGGAGCAACCATTGCAAACAAATCTTTTGGTTATATGGTGTGGGGTGTTGAAGACAATACTCAAATAATCAAAGGAACCAACTTTACGTTTCAAAATGCGAAAGAAGGCAACCAAGATTTGGAACTATGGATTAGAAATCTATTGCATCCAAAAATTAACTTCGAAATATTTGAATTTGAATATAAAGGAAAACACATTGTACTTCTGAGAATTCCAGCATCTAAATACGAGCCTACTCATTTCAAAAAAATGGCTTACATAAGAATAGGTAGTAATAAAACCGACTTACGTAATTTTCCGGAATACGTTCGCATCATATACAATTCTCAGGATGATTGGAGCGCAAAAATTATTGAACAGGCAACTATCAGTGATTTAGATCTAGAAGCTATACGAGTAGCCCGAGTAAAATTCAAAGAAGGAAAAACAAGAGCCTCTTATTATGATAAGATAGATACTTGGACAGATGAAGAGTTTCTGGACAAAGCCAAAATAAACATCAATGGTAAAGTAACCAATACTTCAATTATTTTATTGGGTAAAGAAGAATCCACTCATTTTTTACTGCCATCATTAGCTGAAATAACTTGGAAGTTAGAGACAGAAGAAAAAGCATATGAACATTTTGGACCGCCATTATTATTAAATACAACCAAAATTCTAAATCAAATTAGAAACGTTAAGTATAAGTTTTTTCCAGATAATGAATTATTGGCAACAACAGTAAACAAATACGATACACGTTCAATTCTTGAGGCAATGCACAATTGTATAGCACATCAGGATTATTCATTAAACAGCAGAGTTATTGTAACTGAAAAAGTAGATAAGCTAATATTTTCTAATGCAGGAAGTTTTTATGTAGGAAATCCAGAAGACTATACCGCTGGAGATAAAACACCCGAAAAATACAGAAATACATGGTTAGCTCAAGCAATGGTTTCATTAGGAATGATAGATAGATTAGGTTATGGTATTCATACAATGTACTTGGCACAAAGAGAACGTTTCTTTCCGCTACCCGATTATCAGCTATCAGAACCACAAAGAGTAGTGCTGCAAATCTATGGTCATGCTATTGATGAAAACTACTCAAAATTATTAATCGAAAGAAAAGACCTTTCATTAGACAAGGTAGTATTATTAGATAAGGTTCAGAAAAAGCAGGACATTAATGAAGCAGCATCCAGGATGTTGAAAAAAGAAAATCTGATTGAGGGTAGAAAAAATGCCTATTATGTTGCAGCATCCGTAGCAGAAGTAACCAATGACAAAGCAACGTACATAAAAAATAAGGCTTTCGACAAAGGCTATTATAAAGCATTAATTATCGAATTCATAACCCAATACAAACAAGCTACAAGAGAAGATTTAGATAAATTACTTTTAGACAAATTATCTAATGTATTAACCGAAGTGCAAAAAAGAACTAAAATCAGAAACTTACTTTACGAAATGTCAAAAAAAGACAACTCGATATTCAATCAGAGTGCTTCAACGGCAAATCCCATTTGGGTACTTAAAAAATAAGATAGGCTTTAGATAGCTTTAAGATAAGAAATAAGATAGAAAATAAGTTTTTTAAGACAGTAAAAATTATCTTAAGCATTGATTTTATTGAGTTGTTTGGATGAAAATATTAAGACAAAAGCCGGTTTTTTAGATAAAGAATAAGATAAGCCAAGCTAGAATAACAAAACAAAATGCAGTTAGCTGTCAAAATAAAAATCAATCGTCCAAAACAATTAAGACTTTGTAATTGGTTTATGCGAAAAGTTCAAAATAGGTTAAATACATTCAATACTATGAATAAAAGAAAAACAGGAAGCGATAATATGTACCAAATTGCATGTTTCATTAATTTACATCATATTTCATTCAATCCTATATTAAATGTTAAAAAAAAATGTTAATATTGAATTTGTATAACTACAAAAAAATAGTTGCTTAAAAATTATTGTTATTTTTTTTTCAAAGCAATTACAAGGGGATAAACACTAAAAATAAATTAATATGGCTTACAAAAAGAAAGTGTTCGTTAGCTACGACTACGACAATGATAAACATTACAAAAATTTGCTTTTAGCTTGGGACGCAAATAAACTTTTCGATTTTTCAATTCACGACCATTCAGCAGATGTTTCAATTAACAGTACAAACGCAACCGCGATTAAATCAGTGTTGTCAAGATATATTAATGAGGCAACTTACTTTCTAGTAATTGTTGGTGCTAAGACACATAAAAGTGCTTGGGTAAAGTGGGAAATTGAAAAAGCAGTAGAACTTAAGAAACGAATAGTTGCAGTTAAAACAGACAGAGAAAACACTTCACCAGACGCATTACTTGGAGTTGGTGCATCTTGGGCTATGTCGTTTACATATGATGCAATTACAAAAGCAATTGACAACGCATAAATATGGCTTCAAAAAAGACTTGCTTTGTAATTACTGGTTTTGGGCCAAAGACAGACCACGAAACAGGACGTATTATCGACCTTGATAAGACATTTGAACATTTGATAAAGCCAGTCTTTGATGAATTAAATATCAAATGCTTTAGAGCAAAAGAAATAAGGCATTCTGGAACAATTGATGTCCCAATGTATGAATGGATATATAAAGCAGATATTGTGGTCGCAGATGTTTCAACTTTAAATCCAAATGCATTATATGAACTTGGAGTTAGACACGCATTAAGACCAAATACAACTATTGTTATCTCTGAAGACCAAACCAAATATCCATTTGACCTAAACCACACTGTTATATCTAAATATGAACATTTGGGCAAAGACATTGGAGTAACGGAGGCTACAAGATTTAGAAGAGAACTAAAACTATTGGTTCAAGCAGTTCTTAAAAGCAAAAAGAATGATAGTCCAGTTTATACATACTTACCCAAATTACAACCTCCTGTCTTTACTGACGAAGAGTTAGAATTAATTACTGATAAACCGAAAAATCAAGTAAGTTTATCTGAATTAATTGATGACGCCGAAAACGCCAAAAACAGTAATGATTTTAGTGTGGCAATATTGCTTTACAAAGCTTGTTTGACATTTGAACCACAAAATGTATTTCTAAGACAAAGACTTGCATTAGTTACATACAAAAACGGCAAACCAAACATAAAAACTGCACTAACGGACGCTGAAGATATTTTGCAAGAATTAAATCCTGAAGAGACTACAGATATCGAAACTTTAGGACTTTCAGGAGCAATTAATAAGCGACTATTTGAAGAAACAAAGGAAACAAAGTATCTAGAGAAATCAATAAGATTCTATTCAAAAGGATACTATATTGCACAAGACTATTATAACGGAATTAATTACGCATATTTGCTTACTTTAAAGGCTACACTTGTAAAAGACAAGTATGAAGCCATTTCGTTCTTTGTTCAAAGCCAAAGAGTAAGAGAAGAAATTGTTTCAATTTGTTTAGACCTTATTAGGCAAAAGACCTTCAAAGAGCGTGGAGATCGTGAATGGGTATATCAATCATTGGCTCAAGCTTATTTAGGACTTGACAAACAAGACGAACTGAAAAAAAATCTTGACAAAATCAATAAACTTTCAAAAGGACAATTTGACTTAGACACATTTAAAGAACATAATAAAAAACTCCTTGACAACATTGAACTAATTCGAACGAAGAACAACTACCAGTCTATAACATAAAAAAAATAAAACTCATTACCTCATTCATCTGCACAAAATATTCCTTTAGTCCAAGTATTCCTAAACTCACATCTTTGTTTGCTTAATTTCGTTAATTTCCAAAATAGTAAAAGACAACTTTTCTTGGTTAGGTGTTAAAAAGGGCGTTTTACATTTCAAATTCCACTCCTTTGCCAACGCTCCAAAAAAAATTACTGGCACAGTTTTTAGAAAAAACACGTACGCTTCGCAACTTGCGCCAGTAATTTTTTTCCC
>CAISUR010000242.1 GCA_903888655.1 uncultured Bacteroidota bacterium
ACACATTCATTAATAAACATTCCAGCATTTGTGGTTAAAAATTTAGTTACTCCATTTGAAACCTGAATGCAATTGGCCATATTTATTGTCAATGGATTTGAGCTGTTACTTAATTTCAAATCGCCCCCCAATACACCCATTGAATAAGCAATGCTCATTTGAGCTTTGACAAATTGTGTAGTTAAACAAGTAATTAATATGATAAGAATTTTCTTCAATTTTTAATTTGTTATTTTAAATGAATAAATAGCAGTTTGACCATTTGTTAATTTTATTGACAAACTCATTTGAGCCGAATTAATTGAAACAATATCATAAACTGTACTATCCTGCTTATTGGTTAACTGATAAAAAAATGTTTGTTTAAGTTTATTTAGTGTAGCAATCTCCCATTTGCCAGTATTATTATCTGTATCGCTATACCCACCATCAAAAGTGAAAGTTTTTTTATAATTTTTTTGAACAGTGGTTAGTACACTATTTACCCCATTAATTTTGGTAGAATCAAGTTGCCATACATGTTGTGTATTTTGAAAACTACCTGTACCTGCCAACAATTGTTTCTGAAATTCTAAAGGTGGCGTAACAGTTGTCTTTGAACATGAAGCAATAAAGACCAATGTCAATAGTATTATAAGGTTTAATATGATTTTTCTTAACATCATTTTATTTAAATAATCTTCTTGAATAATAAATTCCAAAATTTAAATAACTATCACTGGCATCATCTGGATTATTTCTATATTGACCTACTACATTTCTTGAAGTAGGATTAGAGAAATATATGGCAGCATCTTTATTTAAAACTTTATTACTATTTAAAATAGATGAGACACTAGGATAAGGATCAGAACCAACATCATCCAAATAATTTGACATACTTCTATGATAGGATAAATGCAGACCAATACTATTGAACCGATTAATTTGATATTTAACTTTGAAATTTAAAAAATATCCAAAGGCCAATAATGAATATGGTTTTTTAGTGCTGTCTGTATATTGACCGCCTGTGCCCAATGATTGTAAATTATATACAGTTCCATTGTATATTCCCGTTGGGTTAAAACTTACAATATCTAATCCAAAACCAATAGAAGGTCTTATTCTTCGAGCTTTTGTATACAACCTATTGTCAACAAAGTCATAATTAATTGAAGGAGAAATCCCTAACATGGTTGTTGTAAAACTCATACCTCTTGCTAATTGATCATTATTATTAGACTTAGCATCTGAATTGCTTAATTTGAAACTTTCAATATTTAAGCTTGCACTTAAATTAGAATACAATGTGTAATTGATATTGACTCCCAATAACATGTTCATGTCATTGGCAAACATGTTGCCTTTATTACTAATGGTGCCAGTGAAAATTGATCCGCCGGTAAGCAAACTAACTTCTATTTTGCTTTTTAAAGGCGCTTCAATTTTTTGGAATATATTTTTTAATGAATCAGGAGGAGGTGATTGCTTTCTAATACTATCATTAGATTTCTTATCTTTTAACAATTCCGCCAATACATTTCTTCTCCTTAAATCAATTAAATAAGCATTGTGTCCAATTTTTACATCAGGAACAATGTCTCCATTACTATTACTTATTTTGCTAAAATTATAAAAGCCAATTTTTTTAGCACTATTCAATGTCTTAGTAATAGTGAATTTTGTTTCTAATCCATTGGGCTGAATATCATAAGTCACCAAAGTGTCTACTTTCTTCAAACTACTATCATCTTTAAAATAAGAATAATTAAGCACCGCTTTTGAATAGTCAACATTATTATTTGCTTTTAAAATAAAGCCCTTTAATGGATCTAGAATTTTTAAAGAATCTGGTATTGGTGAATTATCTAAATTATTTATAGCAAAAATATGTGACGGATTATCTTGCCCTGGAACATTCAAAAAAGGTTCAAATTCAACTTTAGGGGCATTGTAATTAATAGCTTGATCGTATATACTTTTTAATATTAACTCCTTATTGGTAGATCCTAAATAATTATTTTTTAAACCAATTATTTTATCAGTTCCATAAACTCCAAAATTAGCGGTGTGTACAACAGTGTCTGTAATATTATCAACTAAATAATTAAATACAAAGCTATTTTTTTCAATGAAAGGGGTAAACCTAGAAAAAAGCTGGTCTACCCTGCCATATAAAATATTTGTTGAAATATTGTAATTTTTATATCCATAAACATTATTGCCATAAAAAGTATTATTGCTAATATCAACATTGACGTGGTCACTCTTTAAATCTTCAAAATAAATAGCAGCATTATTGCCCGAGAATAAATTATGCTGCACCTTAAAGTCAATATAACTTGAGTCAATATTGAAATTAAAGGGCGGATTAAGTACTTGAATCACCGATACTTTACCCACATTATTAATGAAATTATTGTCTACAATATTCACCCCTGCTCTTTTCCATCCAAAATCAAAAAACAAAGGGAGCTGTAAACCTTTGAAAATTGTATTACTAATATCTATTTTACTAGTGTTGCTAGTATCTTGACTTCTTATTACCAATCCAATCCCTTCTATTTTCTGCTTACCATAGATTTCAATCTTATTATTTCTATCTCCATTGATTAAAACTTCGCCTTCACAGACTATTATACCCGGATCGGAAATCTCAATTTTAGCGCCTGCTTGAATTTCAAGCCTTCCTTTAATTGTTACTGTTTCTTTAATTATGTGTATACCTGATTTAATGATAAGTGA
>CAISUR010000243.1 GCA_903888655.1 uncultured Bacteroidota bacterium
GTCGTTATACAACCAGCGTTGATTTCCCTTACGTTGATAGCGTAAATAGTTCACAGAAAGCCACAACTGCAACTTTGGTTGTTGCTACATCTGACACTTCATTGAACGATGTTCTTAAGGGAATTGTTTCTCTTATTGCATCAATTAATAAGCAAATCACAGTACTTCAAAAGTCTGTAACATCAAAAACTTCTACTTCAAAGAAAGTTGTTTCTACAAAGAAAGTTGTTTCTACAAAGAAGAAGTAAATAATATTATAAAGGACGGGTTATGATTAGCCCGTCCTTTGTAGTATAATTAATTTATTATGAATACAAATAAAAAAATATTACTTAAAACATTTACATGGTATATTGCACATTTAACAGTTGCAACTTCAATAGCATTTTTTATTACAAATAGCGTTAAAATTGCTGCTACAATTGCTTCAGCAGAAATAATTTGGGAAGCAATTTTATTTTATGCTCATGAAAAAGCTTGGAATAAATTAGGAAAGAAGATAAAATAATTGAACAATCAAATTTGGTCCTGGGGACTTTCAATCATAGGTGTTATTGGAATATTGCTTGTTGGCCATAAAAACTGGCGTGGATATTTGGTAGGTATTGTAACAGAGTGTGCTTGGGTAGCCTATAGTATACAAACAAGACAATGGGGCTTTATATTTGGATCTACAATTTATATTTCAGCTTATTTGTTAAATATTAATAAATGGCTTGATGAAGTAAGAAAAAATAAAATTAAAAATATGTTTACGTTTAATCCTTTACATAACTACAGAAAGAGTAAATAATGTCAGGCGATATTCCAATATCAATAAATAGTTTAGAAAAAATTGTTGAAATCGTAGCAACAGAATTGCTTGAGCAATGGGCTATTGATGATCGTTTTACAGAAGATAAAATTGAAGAAGCTAAGCAGGATGCATTAGACGACACTATTTATGTTGTTAATAGTTTTATGAATTATTTTAATGAAGCAATGCTTGCAACAAAAACAGAAAATAAAAGTTTAATTATTTAAATATTGATGGTATAATATTAATGTAGTTTTAAAACTACATGGAGGTACTCATCATTAAGTATTATTTAAAAAGATTTAATAAAAAATTAGAGGAACTATCCGACTGGGTTGCTGATGTTTCAGCTCACCCAATGTTTTTAATTATACACATAGCATGGTGGTCTCTTTGGGTAATTTTTAAAGTTGAACCTTTTCCATACGGCCTACTTACCCTTATAGTATCTTTAGAAGCTATTATATTATCTTGCCTTCTTCTTGCATCAGGAAATCGTGAAGGAGAACAAGAGAAAAAAATAGCTCGTAAAGATTTGCGTTTAAGTACTGAAACTAATATAATGGTAGAAGAAATTCATGAAATTGTTCGTGATTTACAAGAAGACATTCGTCTTTTGCAAGATGAGGAGTAATAAATGGGTTGCTTTATTCTTTTAGTTTCTATGCTTATTGTTATATCATCATCTATGCATTGTTATATAAATAGGCATTATAAAAAAAATATTTTTAAGCCAGAATTTACAGAAGACGAAATTTGGTAAATTATTGACAAATGTCATTACTATCTGATAAACTTGCATTATGCAAACATTTCTTCCATCAGGCAATTTTATATTTGCTGCTCAAGCATTAGACAATAAACGATTAAATAAACAAATATTAGAATCTTATCAAATTCTAAATGTTTTGTCTGGCAACTCTACAGGATGGCGTAATCACCCCGCAGTTCGTATGTGGGCGGGTTCTGAAGGTGTGCTATACAAATATACA
>CAISUR010000244.1 GCA_903888655.1 uncultured Bacteroidota bacterium
CCACAACGGTATTGGTTAATGGTGCAACCTACTTCGCTTCACAAACTGTTGGCGGAATAGAAAGTACAAGTAGACTGCCAGTTACTGTTTCCTTAACTGCATTGTCAACTAGTAATTTTGCATTTTCTAGTTTTAATTTTTATCCGAACCCAGTTAAAAATAGTTTGACTATTTCAAATAACAGTACAATTGACGGCGTTGAAATCACTTCTATATTAGGACAAAAAATGATTGTTAAATCTGTAAACGATTTACAAACAGAAATTGATTTAAGTGAACTTTCTAACGGTGTTTATTTTGTAAAAGTAACCAGTGAAGGCCAAGAAAAAACGGTTAAGATTGTAAAAGAATAAGCATTCCAATCACAATAAAAAAGTCCAAAACCATAAGTGTTTAGGGCTTTTTTTTATTTATTCTTCCTAAAAGAAAAGAACGCAATGATAGTGCTGATGAGCATTAAAGAAGCTCCCAATACAAAAGGCGCTCCGGCAAATTTAAACGGAGCCTCATTATGTGTAAAGTAATAAAAAACACTCGACATTAAAGGCGGACCAATAATGGTAGAAGCACTCATCAAGCTCGATAATGTGCCTTGAATTTCGCCTTGCTCTGTAGCATCTACCTTGCTAGATATAACGGCTTGCATCGCAGGACCCGCAATTCCACCTAGGCAATACGGAATTAAAAATACAAATACCATCCAACTTTCGGTAGCCATCGCAAATAGTGTTAAACCCAGAGTATACAACCCCAAGCCAACATAAATACTCTTTTCATTTCCTAAAATCGGGTTAATCCATCGAATCAAAACCCCTTGAACCAATCCTACTAAAAGACCAATTACTCCAAGAGAAATTCCCACCATTTTCTCATCCCAATGAAATTTATACATGGTAAAATAACTCCAATTCCCTTGAATTGAATGAGATGCTACATATACTAAAAAAAGTGAAAACAACAATCCATAAAGCGATGGACGTTTTCTAATATTCATAAAAGCTCCAATAGGATTGGCTCTTTTCAAATTGAAATTTCTTCTGTTCTCAATGGGTAATGATTCGGGCAAAATAAAGTATCCATACAAGAAATTCAACAAACACAAACAAGCCGCGGCATAAAACGGAA
Source organism: uncultured Bacteroidota bacterium (assembly GCA_903888655.1). GTDB lineage: Bacteria > Bacteroidota > Bacteroidia > Flavobacteriales > Flavobacteriaceae > Flavobacterium. The sequence goes on from CAISUR010000244.1 coordinate 1,126, forward strand.
CTCTAGAACCAAATTGTCCTAATAACCCTCCAATGACGGGTCCGATAATGAATCCAAGTCCAAATGCAGCACCAATCATCCCGAAGTTCTTCGCTCTATTTTCGGGCGTACTTACATCAGCAATATAAGCTGAGGCAGTTGTAATACTGGCTCCTGTTAAGCCAGCGATAATCCTCCCAATAAAAAGCCAGGTGATGGTAGGTGCAAAAGCAAGTAGCACATAATCCATTGAAAAAGCAAAAAGGGAAATCAATATAATAGGACGTCGTCCAAACTTATCACTCAAATTTCCAATTAAGGGAGCAAATAGAAACTGAGTAATGGCATACGCAAAAGTTAACCATCCACCATATTTAGCCGCTTCGCTAATATCACCATGAATTAATTCTTTAATCAATTTCGGAATAACCGGAATGATGATTCCCCAACCGGTAATATCAATCAACATGGTTATAAAGATAAACCCAATTGCTGCCGATTTTTTGTTTGATGCCATAAGAAGTTTTGGTTAGTCACACAAATAAACAAAAAATCCCGTTCAGTTTCCTAAACGGGATTTTAAATATTTCTTAAAAATGAAATCTATAATTCTAATGCTTTCTTAGCATCGCCATTCATCAATAATTCCAATGGATTTTCTAAAGCTTCTTTAACCGCTACTAAAAATCCTACTGACTCACGACCATCAATAATTCTATGGTCATAAGAAAGCGCTACATACATCATTGGATGAATTTCAACTTTACCGTTCACAGCAATCGGACGCTCAATAATATTGTGCATCCCTAAAATTCCTGATTGCGGAGGATTGATTATTGGAGTAGATAACATACTTCCAAAAACCCCACCATTGGTAATAGTAAATGTTCCTCCTGTCATATCATCAACCGTGATTTGTCCGTCACGAGATTTAATAGCCAATCTTTTGATTTCAGCCTCAACACCACGGAACGTTAATAATTCTGCGTTACGAACTACAGGAACCATCAATCCTTTTGGACCCGAAACTGCAATAGAAATATCACAGAAATCATACGATGTTTTAAAATCACCATCAATCATTGAGTTCACATCTGGAAACAAAGCCAAAGCTCTAGTCACTGCTTTTGTGAAAAATGACATATAGCCTAAACCTAAACCACCGTGTTTCGCTTTGAACGCATCTTTATACTCATTACGAATCATGTTGATTGGTGTCATATTAACTTCATTAAAAGTCGTTAACATGGCTGTTTCATTTTTAGCAGCTACTAATCTTTCGGCTACTTTACGACGTAACATGGATAATTTTGTTCTTTCAGAACCACGAGTTCCACCCGTTGGAGTTCCCATTGATGGGGTTGCATTCACAGCATCATCTTTAGTAATTCTTCCGCCTTTTCCAGTGCCAACGATGTCATTTGGTTGGATATTTTTCTCGTCTAATATTTTTCTAGCTGCTGGAGATGGCGCTTGAGTAGCATACGTTTTTTCTAATACTGGAGCTGCTTTCGGAGCTTCTACTTTTTTCTCTTCAGCTTTTGGTGCTTCTGCTTTTACTTCAGCAACAGGAGCACCGCCACTTGGTTTAGCGGCACTGGTATCAATTAAACAAACCACGGCACCAACCGCTACGGCATCGCCTTCTTCTGCTTTAAGCGTAATAATTCCGCTAGCTTCAGCAGGTAATTCCAAAGTAGCTTTGTCTGAATCTACTTCAGCAATCGCTTGGTCTTTTTCTACATAATCGCCGTCTTTTACTAACCAAGTTGCGATTTCAACTTCTTTTATCGATTCTCCCGGTGATGGGACTTTCATTTCTAAAATCATTGTTATTATTTTAAATTATGAATTTTATATATTATTTATTGTCGTGTTCTTTTATTATTTGCTCTATTTGAAAATGTA
>CAISUR010000245.1 GCA_903888655.1 uncultured Bacteroidota bacterium
GAAAAGTAGGCGATTATTTAGAACAATTTGATACAAACATAACAATATAACATTTTGGAAACAGTAATGACAAAAGCAATAAAAATAACTAAAGTTTCACAATCAAGAGTTTCAGAAGTGAATCTTGAAAACATCACGATGGGAACCAATTTTACCGATCACATGTTTATTTGTGATTATGAAAATGGCGAATGGCATAATCCGAGAATTGAACCATTAGCATTGATTCCAACGCATCCTGCGGCTATGGCTTTACACTACGGACAAGCTATTTTTGAAGGAATGAAAGCGACTTTAGGAAAAGACGGAACACCATTATTATTTCGTCCGGATGAAAACGCAAAGCGAATGAACTTTAGTGCGGATAGAATGGGAATGCCTTCATTTCCTGAAGATTTATTTGTGGAAGCATTAAAACAATTCACCGCTTTAGAAAAAGATTGGATTCCAACTTCTACAGGAAGTGCTTTGTATTTGCGTCCGTTTATGTATGCTGATGAAGCGTTTATTGGAATGCGAGCCGCGACGAGTTTCAAATTCATCGTAATGGCATCGCCTGCCGGACCATTTTTCAGTAGAAAAATTAAATTATACGCTGAGAAAAAATATGTTCGTGCCGTAAATGGTGGAACAGGAGAAGCCAAAGCAGCCGGAAATTACGCAGCAGCCATTCGTCCAACTGAATATGCAAAAGCTAAAGGTTTTGATCAAGTGTTATGGTTAGATGCTCAAGATTTTGAATACATTCAAGAAGTGGGAACGATGAATATTTTCTTTAAAATAGATGGAAAATTCATTACTCCAAGTTTAACGGGTTCGATTTTATCAGGAATTACACGAATGAGTGTAATCGATTTGTTAAGAAGTAAAGGTTTTGAAGTAACCGAAAGACCAATCACTATTACTGAAATTATTGAAGCGTATCATAAAGGAACTTTAGAAGAAGCTTTCGGAACCGGAACAGCCGTTGGAATTGCTATGATTGAAGAAATTGGAAACAATGATTTGTCGCTTAAATTCCCTGAAGCGAACCCAGTTTCGGTAATGGTAAATGATACTTTAAATGCTATTAAAGTTCAAGATATCAAAGATGAATTTGGTTGGATTGTAGAAGCAAAATAAATTCTAAACCACAAAGACACTAAGAAGGCACAATGAACACTAAGTTAATTAAATAGTGAGCTTCGCGCTTTCTTTGTGAGCTTTGTGGTTAAACTTTAAAATAAATGTTAGATAAAAATATACTAGAAAAAGCGTTTTCAACAATGGCAACTGCCAAAGCCATGGCGACTTTGTATGAAGATAATTTCAAAATAGTTTCCAAATACGTGCACGCCACTTCACGAGGTCATGAAGCGATTCAGATTGCGATGGCGATGCAATTGTTGCCACAAGATTATGCCTTTCCGTATTATCGTGATGATGCTATGATGTTGGGAATTGGAATGCAACCTTACGATTTGATGTTGCAATTGATGGCAAAGGCAGCCGATCCGTTTTCGGGCGGAAGAACGTATTATTGTCATCCGAGTTTGAAAGATGCTGATAAACCTAAAATTCCGCATCAATCATCAGCAACCGGTATGCAAGCGATTCCAGCGACTGGAGCAGCCATGGGATTTTGGTATAAAGAAAATACAGGAATTCAAGATAATACTGAGTTAAAACCAATTGTGGTTTGTTCGCTTGGTGATGCGTCAGTAACTGAAGGAGAAATTGCTGAAGCCTTGCAAATGGCAGCTTTAAAGCAGCTCCCGATTTTATATTTAGTGCAAGATAACGGTTGGGATATTTCGGCCAATGCTGCTGAAACGCGAGCTCAAAATGCATTTGAATATGCCAAAGGGTTCCACGGAATTGAAGCGATTTCTATTGATGGAGCCAATTTTATAGAAAGTTATTTAGCGGTTCAAAAAGTGGTACAAACCATTCGTGAAGAACGCCGTCCGTTTTTAGTACATGCTAAAGTGCCGTTGTTAAATCATCATACATCAGGTGTTCGAATGGAATGGTATCGTGACGATTTGGAAGAAGCACAATCGCGTGATCCATTTCCTGTTATGATACAACAATTGTTGGAAGCAGGTTTTACAAAAGATGAAATTCAAACAATAGAAGATACAGCGGTTGCCAAAGTGCAAGCTGATTTTGATAAAGCAAAGTTAGCTGAAGATCCATCTCCAGAAGATTTATTCACACACGATTTTGCTCCAACGCCAATAACTGAAGAAGTTGGTGAACGAAATCCAGAGCGAGAAGACAAAGTGGTGATGGTTGATTGTGCCCTTTTTGCAGTGGAAGAATTAATGAAAAAACACCAAGAATGTTTGTTGTACGGACAAGACGTTGGCGGAAGATTAGGTGGTGTTTTCAGAGAAGCTGCGACTTTAGCACAGAAATTTGGAGACGAACGTGTTTTTAATACACCAATCCAAGAAGCTTTTATTGTGGGTTCTACGGTTGGAATGTCGGCTGTTGGTTTGAAACCGATTGTTGAGGTGCAGTTTGCCGATTACATTTGGCCGGGCTTGAACCAGTTGTTTACCGAAGTCAGTCGCTCGTGTTATTTATCCAATGGAAAATGGCCGGTGAGTATGATTTTGCGAGTGCCTATTGGTGCCTATGGAAGTGGTGGTCCTTATCATTCTTCTTCTGTGGAAAGTGTTTTGACTAATATTCGAGGAATTAAAATTGCTTATCCTAGCAATGGAGCTGACTTGAAAGGATTGTTGAAAGCCGCTTATTATGATCCTAATCCAGTGGTGATTTTAGAGCATAAAGGTTTGTATTGGAGTAAGGTTAAAGGTACTGATGCTGCAAGAGTGAATGAACCGAGTGAAGATTACATCTTACCTTTCGGAAAAGCCAATATCGTTCAGGAAATTTGGGAACAAGAAACCGATGAAACGATTACGATAATCACCTACGGAATGGGCGTTCATTGGGCGTTGAATGCATCGGAAGCGATGAAAAATCAAGTGGAAATTATCGATTTGCGAACATTGTATCCTTTAGATGAAGAAGCCATTTTTAAATCGGTTAAGAAAGCAAAGAAATGTTTGGTTGTCACCGAAGAACCAACCAATAACTCATTTGCAAGAAGTTTAGCAGGATTGATTCAAGAAAAATGCTTCAAATATTTAGATGCACCTGTAATGGTGATTGGTTCGGAAAATATGCCTGCTATACCTTTGAATAGTACCTTGGAGTTTAGTATGATTCCGAATGCTGATAAAGTTAGGGTAAAGATGGAGGAGTTGTTGAAATATTAGTTTTTAATAATTTGAAGTTTAAGAATGTTCACTTTATTATAGTTTATCAATTATACCATGTGATTTTTTTTATGGTAAATAAATAGAAAGTTTTCTGTCATTTAATAAGTTTTTTTATTTCATACTTTTCCAATAAATTTATTTGAATAAAAAAAAGAACTGATACTAAAAAAAACAAATTAAATTTGCAATACAAACAGACAAACAGCAATGAAGGAATTACTTAAAAAATTTGAAAATAAAACCCCAGAAATAGTTTTTAACTGGAAAGATACTGAAACAGAAGCGGAAGGATGGACTGTTATCAACTCGCTTCGTGGTGGCGCTGCTGGAGGTGGTACTCGTATGAGAAAAGGGTTGGATATGAATGAGGTGTTATCGTTGGCTAAAACTATGGAAGTGAAATTTACTGTTTCGGGGCCTGCGATTGGTGGTGCTAAATCGGGGATTAACTTTGATCCAAATGATCCGCGCAAGAAAGGGGTGTTACAACGTTGGTATCAAGCAGTTTCTCCTTTGTTAAAAAGCTACTACGGTACGGGAGGCGACTTGAATGTCGATGAAATTCATGAAGTAATTCCGTTTACCGAAGAATGTGGCGTTTGGCATCCACAAGAGGGTGTTTTTAATGGTCATTTTAAACCTTCAGAAGCTGATAAAATCAATAGAATTGGGCAATTGCGCCAAGGCGTTATTAAGGTTATTGAGAATCCAAAGTTTTCTCCAGATGTTTTAAGAAAATATACAGTGGCTGATATGATTACTGGATATGGTGTTGCCGAAGCCGTGCGTCATTACTATAATACGTATGGTGGTGATTTTCGTGGTAAGAAAGCAATAGTACAAGGTTTTGGCAATGTAGGTTCGGCAGCAGCTTTTTATCTGGCCGAGATGGGTGTGAAAGTAATTGGTATTATTGATCGTGAAGGCGGTATCATTAATGAAAATGGTTTTTCATTTGAAGAAATTAGACGTTTGTTTTTAAATAAAGATGGCAACAAACTTGTTGCTGAACGTATGATTCCTTTTGCGGAAATTAATCATCAAATTTGGACGTTAGGTGCTGAAATTTTTACCCCTTGTGCTGCATCAAGATTAGTTACAAAAGACCAACTAGATAGTATGATTACTTCTGGACTTGAAGTGATTTCATGTGGTGCTAATGTACCATTTGCTGATAAGGAAATCTTTTTTGGCGCAATTATGGAAGAAACAGATAGTAAAGTGAGTTTGATTCCCGACTTTATTTCTAACTGCGGAATGGCTAGGGTTTTTGCTTATTTTATGGAAAGAAAAGTGCAAATGACTGATGAGGCTGTATTTTACGATATATCTGAAACTATCAAGAAAGCAATTGAACGAGCATTAGAGGAACTTAAAAAAATAGAACCATTAATTCATGAATACGCCATTCCGTCTACACACGATATTACAGATCATTTAGTAAAAGGCACAAAGTTTGGTAAATTTACGAGTAAATCATTTCCTACTGCGGAAGAATATCTTAAGGAAATTGGAGCACTTGACTGGTTCTTAACTCCTGAACCTTGCAAAAATAATTTTGATGATTTTGATGATAAAATAAATGAATTGTTAGATGGAGA
>CAISUR010000246.1 GCA_903888655.1 uncultured Bacteroidota bacterium
GCAATACCTGAAGGATCATCATCACTAGCACCCGTAATTAATCCTGGTCCTAATATCTTCCAAAACCGCAATAACGTGCTGTATTTTTTCACTTTGATTATTTTATACTAAGATACAACTAATTTTCTGACTATTCTTTGATAGAAATCATATCCAAGTATCAAACAATCTAATCGAACATTTCCAACAACTTATTCACCGTATTCCAATTGCGCATTGTTGCGACCACATTCAATTTTTTCTCGATATATTTTTGGTCTAAACGCGTCTTCCCTGCTCCTACATCATACTTGATAAAAATTCTATTCCCATCAACTACCGCTTCATCAGGTTTGAATTGACTAATTTTCAATTCGTTAATCGCAGTGCTACTCATTTCTTTTGACAAAAAAGCCACGTACAACTTTTTAGTATCAACCTCTTTCTCCTTTAAAAAAGGATTATTGGTCAAACACGATTCCAAATCCTGCTTACCGATAACGATTACGGGAACTTCATGTCCAAAGGTCTTATAAATCTCCTGCTTGATTTTAAAACCAACACTAAAACCACTTTCCTCATCGGCTTCTACAAACACATTGCCCGATTGAATATAAGTTACCACATTAGTAAACCCAATGATTTCTAACGTAGTCTTTAATGCTTCCATTTTAATCATATTATGTCCCGAGACGTTAATGCCTCGAAGCAGTGCTAGGTGTCTTTTCATAGTTATTGTAGGAGTTTCAGGATAATATTATAATTTATTTTTAGAAATAGAAATTTTGGGTGTTAGTAATTTCAATAAAATTCTTTTATTTTTCCAAAATCATAATTTCAACACGCCTGTTTCGGGCAGCTTCAACTTCACTTTTTTCAGGAATTGGAAATTTGGGTTTAGACACCCCAAATCCCTTAACTTGTATTCTTTTTTCTCTAATTCCCTCTGAAACCAATATTCGTTTTACTTGTCGCGCTCTTTCCAATGATAAATTTCGGGCATCTTTGGGCACACAACAAATATGTCCTTGAATTTCTATTTTTAATTTTGGAAAAGAATCCATTACGCGAATCAATTCATCGATTGCGCGTTTTGAAGTAGGGAGTACCGCAAAAGTATTCACATAAAAATTAATATCGTTCAATCGAATCAGCGTCCCTTTTCTTGATAATTTAATTTTATCAGCCAAAGTTGCTTTTTCAGGAAAATTCATGGTTTCCTCTTCAATCGGGATTATTTCTTCGGGGATTATTTCGGTTTTCTTAATTCCCAATATCTCCTCTTCTCGAGCCAAATCTTTCGATAAAATATAGTAAATAGTTACTTTACGATTTTCGGCTTTATTTTTTGATTGCTGAAAATTCTCGCCAAAACTTCTAGTTTTAAAATCTTCTCGAATTTTGACTTGATTTTTTATTTGATTTAATATGAAATCAACTCGTTTTTTAGACAAGGTATCATTTAGACTATTACTGCCATCCTCATCAGTATAGCCGTTTACAGCAACTATTTTGCTGTCTTTATTAGCCATAATCCAATCTTGGAGTTTTTTATTTTCGGATTTCGTAACTTCAAATTTATTGCTGTCAAAAAAAACAGAGAATTGTTCTTGTGCTTTTACCAATTCAAAGGAAAAGAAAATCAACGTGCAGAGAAGGAGTCTTTTTATATTCATAGAACGAAGTTACGGAAAATAAATTTTGTAGAGATGAAAGTTAGAGTGTATAAAAAATTACATTTTACAATGTAACATTATTTTTATTTTGTTTCTTAGGTACTATACCTAGATAATCTACTTAAAAACCCATCATAAGAAAAGATTTTAATAATTTCTATCTTTAGTTTTTTATCTTGGTAATGCTGTTGTAAATCTATTGTTTAACCTATCATATAATTCCAGTTCATTATTTTTATTTAAAATAAAATATTCTCCAAAATATCCGCCTTTTTTATAATCATATCTAACCCCTTTTGAACTTTTTCTTTGTATAAGCTCGTCATTTAATGGTTTACAGCCCTCTTGTATTGCCTTTAAATAAATTTTCTCGTTTTTCTTGAATATAATCAAAACTTCATTGAGTGAA
>CAISUR010000247.1 GCA_903888655.1 uncultured Bacteroidota bacterium
GTAAGAAAGATATTTAAGTTTTTTCATAAAATAAAAATCCAATTTAAGCGGCTGTTTGAGTGCAAACTAAACTTATCTATTCATCGTAATGCTTTACTATGTTCTGATGTTACCCAAAAGTTAAAATGATAAAAAAATAAAAAATGTTTGTGGTCAAATTTGGTTATCCTGCCTATCCACTTCAAACAATAAAAAAGAGTGCAAACCAGTGTTCAGTATTCAGTTTTTAGTTTTCAGTAGTTTGTGCATAAAAAAAATAAAAGTGGAAGTTTTGAATTTCCACTTTTGTTTCCTTTTTTAATTTTCTGAAATGTCTTTATTTTTTAAATCTACTTCTTCATAACTTAGCTCTTGGACTGCATAAACATAGCCCGTTTTCTTGCTTATTTTGATGAAATTGTGCTTTTTTAATGCTTTCCCCAATTTATTTATTGTGCCATCATTTAGGTTTAATTTTGTCCTATCGGCAAGTTTAGCAGCTATTTGAGAAGCATTTAAAAAAAGTGTTGCTTCTTCTTTTGGACAAGGTTCAAACCACGTTAACAATAATTCTTCCTCTGGACTGTGCAATTGGTATTGTTCGTTATTTTCGGTGATGGATTTGATTTCTTCCTGGTCAAACCAAAATCTAAAACCACTTTTGAATAGAAATAATGCTTGTGAAAAAGCCATATTAATATCTACATCGTGTTGGTATTTGATGCCTTCCAACTCAAAACAAAGAAATCTTCTGCTTCCTGTACTGTCGTTTAAGAACTGAGCTGTATTGACACTTCCGGCAAATGATGCGCGTCTTGGCATTGTTTCGTTGTTGTGTCCGTAGGCTTTTCTCATTCTGATTTGTGTTTTTGTAATGATTTCTTTTAGTGATCCAATTTCAGAACGGTTTAAATTTTCGAGTTCGTCCAAATTAATTAACATACATTCCGCTAGTTGTACCAACGTATCTTTATTGTTTGGGTTTATGGTTCCGGAAAATAGATATTCTTTTAAAGGTTTTGGCACAAGCTTTTCAACCCAAGTTGTTTTTCCTAATCCTTGTTTGCCGCTAAATACAATTACCGTGTGATTTATTACTTTATCATCAAGCACACAACCCACCATTGCAACTAACCATTTTTTAAAACATTGCTGCCAAAGTTCTTGTTTTGTTGTTGTGATTGTGTTGGCTAATTCGGTAATGTAATCGGTCTTTTCATCATAAGTAGGTAAATTGAAAAAGTAATCTTCAAATGGATTGAAAAGCTCGCAAAAATCAGAATACAATAAGTTTCTTAATGACGAAAGGTTTGTTTTAATTCGACCTTTTAGACATTCTCGAAGCATTGAATTTTCTATAAAATCGTTCATTACATTCCATTTCTTTTTACCGAAATATTGAAACTCTAATTTTCCTGAAACCATATTATGACGAAATACATATCTTGTTGATAAAAACAGTTCTAAACGGTCAATTTGTGTTGGTTTAGGTTTGTCTTCGTCGTCGTCTTCAGTAGTATCTGTAATTGAAAAGTTTTCTTTCTTTTTGGGTTTATTAGGCTGCTCAAATTTCTCGTTCTTTCCAAACTCGTGAATGTTTCCATAGGCACTATTTACAGCTTGTGTTGCTTCTTTTTCATCATAGCCAAAATCAGTTAGAATATATCCCAAAGCATCGTTTAATGCAACTCCTTTTCGGTTTAGGTTACACGCTAATTGATGTACAAATACGTTGCGACTACCATTCACGAATTGCACTTTTTTTTCAGTGAAATTTACGCAATGGTTGTAAATAGCGTCGTAATCTAAAAGCGGTTCAGAGTTTTTGGTTTTAGGTTCTGGCTGTGCTTCAATCAAAGGCATCGCAACTTCGTTCGATGTGACAAATGTGGAAGCGTTTTCGTTTAGGTATAAATTTTCATCCCAGGAATAAAAGCATAACCTGGTTAAATCTTTGCCTGATTTGTCGATTTCTAGTTTTAAAATATTCTCATAATGAGCTTGAACCTTTAGGAACGTTTCTTTGTGTTCCGTTTTTGGCGTTTCTATTTTTACTAAAATTTTTAAACCGTTTCCAGATGGACTAATAAAACACGCATAAGTAAACTCACTTTGTGCAGCTATACTTTTTGATTTTTGTAAATCGGCAGTACTTAATTTGTCGATGTCTAAGATTATAAACTTTGAATATTCGGTTAGGAATTCCAATTTTCTACCACCAATAAACTTGCCTGAAGGTGTGAATGCAGGAAGTGATTTTTTTGCTTTATTGTATGCTTCTGTTTTGTTTTCGGTAAGTGATTTACGCAAGTAAATGATGCCGGGTTTGTACTTTCCGGTGCGGATTTCATCCAAGATTACCGGTATTGATTTATGTTCAACTACTTCGTTGAAATTCTTGAAGACTGTTATCATTGTTTTGTTATTAATGGTTTATCTTTCTTTTTTTCTTGATAAAAAAAGAAACAAAAAAATCAAGTCTTGGAATTTTCAGCGGTCAATTACAATCTCATATCCTAAATGAAAAGAACTCGCTTCGCTCAAACAGCTTTTCATTTTACGGATATTTCAATTGATTGACGCTCGCTTCCAAATCCCTAGGACGGTGCGATTGTGCTATGATTTTACTTTTGGTTTACAATCACAAGCCTCACAGGTTCCGTTGCAGCTGCTCATACTATCGTCCTTTAAATGATTTGTTGTAATGCTCTTGCAGTAGTTTTTCAACATCAGAAAGTTTGTAATAGATTTTGTTTCCCACTTGACTGAATGAAATTTTTCCTTCGTCTCTCCAGGTTTGAGCTGTACGTTTTGAAATTCTCATTAGTAAAAGGAATTCTTGATTGTCTAAAAAGGTTTCCTTCTTTGGGTCTGCCTTGATAGAAATTTGAGATTGAATAGTGTCTAACTTTGTCATTAGATCTGTGAACTGGTCTTTTGTGAAGATAATTGCATCCATTTTTAAAAGTTTTAAATTGTTATGATGCAAATGGAAGAAATAAAAAAAAGTCCGATTAGACTTATTTGGTCTTATCGGACTAAAAAGTTTGTTAGACCTTATGGGTGTTGAGAAGTTGAAATGTTAATTTTAGAAAAAATCGGACTACAGTTTTATTTTCCAATCATTATTTGGGTTCTTATCGGTACGCGTTGGTGATAAATACGTTTGAATTGTATGTATTGAAAGTTCATTTCCATTTTCGTCTAAATAATTATCACAAATGAATTTTGCAATTTCTTTTATCTTATACTCAATGTAAGGTTTTCCATTTGGCTTTACATTATTCATCATCTGTTTGTAAGCATCTGTTAAAATATTGATTGGACCATTTAAACGGATTTTTAAAGTTGGCTTTTTCTCTGAAGCTATTTTTATTTTCTCTTCAGCTTTTTCTTTCTCCAATTGACATTTTAAGATTTTTTCATTTTGGATTTGTTTCATTAAAGCTTTGCATTGTTTTTTGTAATCCAGTAGTTTGTTATTGATAAAATAAACTTCTGATTGCTTATACTCACATATTTCTTCATTCAAATAAAGTATTTTATCTGGATAATTAGTTAGGGTAGCTATGTGTTTTTTAACCTCAGAAAATGAAAAATATCTTTCTTCACTTTCTGCGTTTATTAGTCTTTTTGGAGTTTTTGCCGCTGTTTCTTTTACTCTCGAAGATTGCAGTTCTGTTCGTTTTTTCTCGATTAAAGTATAAAGTTTTATGAATTTAGAATGGTTTCTAATAGCTTGAAATTGTTCTGAATTATTAGCTAATAACTTTTCAAACTTGTTTAACCATATTTCAGGCTTCTTTACTAAATTGAATTGGTAATTAATAAATTCTGGTAATTCACTTGGGCGAAGTTCTAATATTTTTGCAATTAAGGCATTGCAATAGTTTTGAATGTTGATTTTGCCCTCAATAATAATATCAAATAAAGGATTTTTGGCTTGTGCCTGTGGCACTGCCAATAATTCTACAAACGGAGCTGTTTGCATATTTTGATCCTTTGAATTCAATTTTAATATTGTCTTTTTTGTTATTCATTTTTTTAAAAATTGTAATTAAAAGCGCTTAAAATTTTGATGTTTTCTTGTTGCTATTCGGCTTATAAAGAGCAA
>CAISUR010000248.1 GCA_903888655.1 uncultured Bacteroidota bacterium
GCACTTTCGCTGGGTGGTTGCTAATGAAAACGCTTAAGATTTCAACGCTTAATAAAATATATGACCGAAATAAGCATTTAAAAGATTTAGAATTTTTAAATGCTATATTGGATGAGTTTCAAATTAAATTCGAAATTCCTGAAGAGGATTTAAAAAGACTGCCAAAAGAGGGAGCTTATATTACTATTTCCAATCATCCGCTTGGAGGAATTGATGGGATTTTACTATTGAAGTTAATGCTCGAAAGAGAACCTAATTTTAAAATCATTGCCAATTTTTTATTGCATAGAATTGAGCCAATGAAAAAATACATCATGCCTGTAAACCCTTTTGAAAACCATAAGGATGCCAAATCTAGCGTGATTGGAATTAAAGAAACCTTACGCCACTTAAGCGATGGCAAACCATTAGGAATGTTTCCTGCTGGAGAAGTCTCGACATACAGAGATGGTAAACTAGTCGTAGATAAAACCTGGGAAGAAGGCGCCATAAAAGTAATAAGAAAAGCACAAGTGCCTGTCGTTCCGATTTATTTTCATGCGCAAAACAGCAAATTGTTTTATACCTTATCTAAAATAAATGACACTTTAAGAACGGCAAAACTGCCTTCAGAATTATTGACGCAAAAAGACCGTGTCATTAAAGTAAGAATTGGAAAACCTATTCCTGTTGCAGAGCAAAATGAGCATCAAACGATAGAAGATTATTCCGAATTCTTACGAAAGAAAACCTATATGTTGGCGAATTCTTTCAATGATGAAAGTAAGCAATTTATTTCAGTACCTAATTTAAAAATTCCTAAAAGCCCAAAACAAATTGCAACTCCGGCCAATCAAGAGAAAATGATTGCAGAAGTGAATACATTAAGAGATTCTGATTGCCGATTGTTGCAAAGTAAAAACTATGAAGTCTTTTTTACAGAGGCAGACAAAATTCCAAATATTTTACATGAAATTGGTCGTTTGCGTGAGGTTACTTTTAGAGAAGTCGGTGAAGGAACCAATGAGTCGATAGATTTGGATAAGTATGACCAATATTACCATCACATGTTTTTGTGGGATGAAGAAACCAAGCAAATTGCCGGTGCTTACCGAATGGGTTTGGGTTCAGAGATTTTTCCAAAGTATGGAATGGAAGGATTTTATTTGAATGATTTATTTAGATTTGAAACCGAATTGCATGACATGATGAAGCAGTCAATTGAAATGGGACGCGCCTTTATCATTAAGGATTATCAACAAAAACCAATGCCTTTATTCTTGTTGTGGAGAGGCATCATTCATACCACTTTACATTACCCAGAGCATAAATTTTTGCTTGGAGGTGTAAGTATTAGCAATCAATTTACGGATTTCTCTAAATCGTTGATGATTGAGTTTATGAAATCCAACTATTATGATCCTTATATTGCACAATATGTACATCCGAAAAAGGAATTCAAAGTAAGATTAAAAGATGCCGATAAAGATTTTATTTTTGATGAGGCTGAAGCCGATTTAAATAAGTTTGATAAAATCATCGACGAGTTAGAGCCCGGAAATCTTCGCCTCCCGGTGTTGATTAAAAAATACATTAAACAAAATGCACGATTGGTGGCTTTTAATGTAGATCCTCTATTCAATAATGCTATTGACGGTTTAATGTACATTCGAATAGCCGATATTCCAGAGAGTACCATGAAGCCCGTAATGGAAGAATTTCAAGCCGAATTAGAGCGTAAATTGGGAGAAAAATAATTTTAAAAAAGTTTATTTTTTGATAAACGCATTATATTTCTCTTCAACAAATTCTTTTATTTCTTTTTCAAAACGGTCTTTGGAGAATTTTTTGTTTTTTTTCAATTCCATTTTGTTTTTTTGTAAAGCTGCATGTTTATTCTTAAAAAACTATATTTGCAAACTGAAATTTGACAAATATGAAAACAGCATTAATTACTGGGATTAACGGACAAGATGGTTCGTATTTAGCAGAATTATTATTAGAAAAAGGATATACTGTTCACGGTATTATAAGACGAAGTTCAACTTTCAATACAGAACGTATTGAACATTTATATATAGACTCTTTGATTAAAGATCTTCATACTAAACAAAGAATAAAACTTCATTATGGAGATATGACTGATTCCACAAATTTAATTCGATTAATTCAACAAATTAAGCCAGATGAAATTTATAATCTTGCCGCTCAATCACATGTAAAAGTTTCTTTTGAACTTCCTGAATATACTGCCGAAACGGATGGAATTGGTACCTTAAGACTTTTGGAAGCAATTAGAATTTGTGGCTTGGAACAAAAAACTAAAATATATCAAGCTTCTACTTCTGAATTGTATGGTAAAGTTCAAGAAATACCCCAAACAGAAACTACTCCATTTTATCCAAGAAGTCCTTATGGTGTAGCAAAAATATATGCCTTTTGGATTACAAAAAACTACCGAGAATCATATAATATTTTCGCTGTAAATGGAATACTGTTTAATCATGAATCGGAACGTAGAGGAGAGACATTTGTTACCCGAAAAATTACTATAGCTGTGGCAAGAATTAAACATGGTTTACAAGAAAAACTTTATCTTGGAAATTTAATTTCATTAAGGGATTGGGGTTATGCAAAAGACTATGTAGAATGTATGTGGCTTATGCTACAACAAGAAAAACCCGAAGATTATGTAATTGCCACTGGTGAGCAACACTCTGTTAGAGAATTTTGTGAATTAGCCTTTAAAGAAGTTGGCATTTCTATAATTTGGAAAGGAACCAATGAAAACGAAAAAGGAATTTGTAAAGAATCTGGAAAAGTCTTGATTGAAGTTGATCCAAATTATTACAGACCATCAGAAGTTGAAACTTTATTGGGAAACCCAAGTAAAGCAAAAAATCAATTAGGATGGAACCCTACAAGAACTTCTTTTGCAGAACTTGTTAAAATCATGGTTCAACACGACTTAGAATACGTTAAAAGAAAATAATATGAAAAAATCATCTAAAATATTTGTTGCTGGTCACAACGGGTTGGTTGGAAGCGCTATTGTTAAAAATCTAAATCAAAAAGGGTTTACTAATATAATTACAAGAACTCGTCGTGAACTTGACTTAACAAATACAATAGATGTAAATATTTTTTTTGAAAACGAAAAACCTGAATATGTTTTTTTAGCGGCAGCAAAAGTAGGTGGTATCATTGCTAATAATGTTTATCGTGCTGATTTCATTTATGAAAATTTGATGATTCAAAACAACGTAATTCATCAGAGTTATGTTCATGGTGTAAAAAAACTTTTGTTTTTAGGAAGCACCTGCATTTATCCTAAAAATTGTCCTCAACCGATGAAAGAGGAATACCTTTTGACCGATGAATTAGAATACACTAACGAACCGTACGCTATTGCAAAAATTGCAGGTATAAAAATGTGTGAAAGTTATAATATACAATATAACACCAATTTTATTTCGGTGATGCCCACCAATTTATATGGCCCAAATGACAATTTTGACTTAGAGAAATCTCATGTTTTGCCAGCTTTATTGAGAAAAGTGCATTTAGCAAAATTACTTTCTGAAAATAATACTGAAGCGTTGCTATTAGACTTAAAAGTAAATACTATTAATGAAGCAACTGTAATTTTAGACCAATACAAAATTTCTAAAAACTCAGTAGAGATTTGGGGAAGTGGTACCCCAATGAGAGAA
>CAISUR010000249.1 GCA_903888655.1 uncultured Bacteroidota bacterium
ATGTTTTAAGGTGGTTATTGCGTCGGGGCTCACCTCTTCCCATTCCGAACAGAGAAGTTAAGTCCGATTGCGCAGATGGTACTGCAGTTATGTGGGAGAGTATGTCGCCGCCTTGTTTTGTGAGGTCGTCCTATTGGATGACCTCATTTTTTTTTAGTTACGACGCAACCAAAAGCTAATGTCCTTAACTTTTTAAGACTTTAATTGAAAATCTACACAGAATCTTTTTAGTTAAAAAAACTTTGTAACTTTGTTTTTAAACAATAGCCATGACGATACAAAAATTAATTGAACAAATCAAAATCAAAAAATCCTTTCTTTGTATTGGTCTCGACGTCGATTTGAACAAATTTCCATCTCATTTACTCGAACTCGAAGATCCCATTTTCGAATTCAATAAAGTTATCATTGATGCCACGCACGATTTGTGTGTTTCCTACAAACCTAATATTGCTTTCTACGAAGCCTACGGATTAAAAGGCTGGCAATCGCTTCAAAAAACCATCAATTACCTGAACGAAAATCATCCCGAAATTTTCACCATTGCCGATGCCAAACGTGGCGATATCGGAAACACCTCTTCGATGTATGCCAAAGCATTTTTTGAAGATTTGAATTTCGATTCGGTAACCGTTGCACCCTATATGGGAAAAGATTCGGTTGAACCGTTTCTCGCTTTTGAAAACAAACATACTATTATGTTAGCACTCACTTCCAACGAAGGCGCCTTCGATTTTCAAACTCAAAATATCAATGGAAAAGAACTCTATAAAGTAGTCATCGAAACTTCTACATCGTGGAAAAATTCTGAAAACTTAATGTATGTGGTTGGTGCAACCAAAGCTGAATATTTCTCCGAAATCAGAAAACTGATACCGGATAGTTTTTTGTTAGTTCCCGGAGTTGGAGCGCAAGGCGGCAGTTTGCAAGACGTTTGTAAATACGGAATGAACGAGAATATAGGCTTATTAATCAACTCTTCTCGTGGGATTATTTATGCCTCGAATGGCGTTGACTTTGCCGAAATGGCAAGAGCAGAAGCATTGAAAATGCAGGTTGAAATGAGTGAAATTTTAAATAATCTGTGATAGCTTACACCTTATATAAAAACGAAAAATCTTCACAATGGGTCACTTTTGTTCATGGCGCAGGCGGAAGCTCGTCTATATGGTTCAAACAAATTCGTGAATTTCAAAAACATTTTAATGTATTGTTGTTGGATTTACGTGGACATGGTGATTCTAATGCTCAAATTAAAAAAGCTTTCAAACAAAAGTATACTTTTCAATCTATTGCTATCGATGTTTTGGAAGTCCTTGATCATTTGAAAATTAAAGTATCACATTTCGTCGGGATTTCATTAGGTACTATTGTGATTCGACAATTGGCCGAAATGCACCCAAATAGAGTCAAAAGTATGATTATGGGAGGCGCAATTTTAAAAATGAATTTCCGTTCCCAAATCTTAATGCGATTGGGAAATATTTTTAAATACGTTTTGCCTTATTTGGTGTTGTATAAGTTTTTTGCTTTCGTAATCATGCCCAATAAAAATCATAAACAATCGCGATTACTTTTTATAAATGAAGCCAAAAAATTGTATCAAAAAGAATTTATTCGTTGGTTCAAATTGACAGCCGAAATTAATCCAGTCCTAAAATGGTTCCGACAACAAGAGCTCAATATTCCTACTTTTTATGTGATGGGCGAGGAAGATTATATGTTTTTGCCTTCAGTAAGAAAAGTAGTTGCAAGTCATTATAAAACATCCAAATTATATGTAATTGAAAAATGCGGTCACGTCGTAAATGTTGAACAATACGAAATCTTCAACACGGAAGTTATTGCTTTTATACAAAAAAACTAAAATTTTTCACTTTGCAGCGTACTACAAAATAAAAATGCCAATGTTTTTTCGAACACTGGCAAATTTAAACTAACCTAAACCAAACAAAATAATAGTGTATCATCTATTACTTTGCAAATATCAAACAATATCAGTTTATGTTATGTTAAGATAATGTTATTCTTATGTTATTGATTATTAAAATATTATAAAAACAATTCTTTATAATATAAATCTTACAAACTATTGTTTGCCGAGTAATCCAAAAACACTTTGTAATAATGGAGATGTTCGAGACTTTAAATCGGTTCTTATATTTTTTTCTTCTACTGCTATCATTTTAAAAACTCCTTCCATAGCTTTTTTAGTAACATAATCGGTGATGTCTGGATTTATTTTGTTTACAAATGGAATTTGATTGTATTTGCTAATTATCGAACTCCAAACCACATCAGCTCCAACTTTTCCAATAGATTGCTGTACTACAGGACTAAATTTAGCATACAATTCTTTGTTGGTGGTTCCTTGAAGATAAGTTGTTGCGGCATTTTCATTGCCCAATAAAATCGATTTTGCATCGGTAATTTTCATGTTCTTAATTGCTGTCACAAAAATTGGAGTGGCTTCTTTCACAGCATCTTCAGCTGCTCTATTCATCGCTAAAACTCCTTGATCGGCTAAATTTCCCATTCCTAATTTTCTTAAAGAACTTTCTACTTTTTGTAATTCTTCTGGCATTAGAATTTTAACCACCTCATTTTTATAAAAACCATCTATAGCAGTGAGTTTTGATACTTCTTTAGTTATTCCGTTATTTAACGCTTCTTTTAATCCCGCAGAAATATCTAATGGGCTAGCAATAGTATTGGATGATGGTGTAAGTGCAGTTGTAGACTTCGTTTTTACTGAGGTAACTTTTGTTTTTACTTTCTTAGAAATTGATTTTGATTGTGCAATGCCAATTGCCGGTGCTAAAAGCAATAATACTAATAATTTTTTACTCATGATATTATTATTTTTTGTTGGGTATTCGTGAATCTTCGATTTCATCATTTTTAAATTTAGTTTGAAACGCTGAAGCAAATATAATGCCTCAATTTTCAAATGCGAAAAAAATTGAAATAATTAAAGTTTACCAACACAATTTTTACGGTAATAAAAACCTCTTAAAATTATTAAATTCGTAAATTGCGCACTTAAATTTGAATAAAAATCATCAATGGAACTACAAACTCCTTACATTCCTAAATATAAAGTAAGAATTGTAACTGCCGCATCACTTTTTGATGGGCACGATGCTGCCATAAACATCATGCGAAGAATTATCCAAGCAACAGGTGTTGAAGTGATACATCTCGGTCACGATAGAAGTGTTGAAGAAGTAGTTAATACCGCTATTCAAGAAGATGCTAATGCGATTGCAATGACTTCCTATCAAGGCGGTCACAATGAGTATTTCAAGTATATGTATGACTTGCTCAAAGAAAAAGGGGCAGGTCACATCAAAATATTTGGCGGCGGAGGAGGAGTTATCCTTCCCACTGAAATAGCCGAATTACAAGCTTACGGAATCGAACGAATTTATTCACCCGATGATGGTCGTGCCATGGGTTTACAAGGAATGATCAACGATTTGGTGCAACGTTCCGATTATCCTGTTGGTGATAAATTGAATGATGAATTAGCGCATATTGAAGATAAAAATCCAACGGCTATTGCCCGATTAATTTCGGCCGCAGAGAATTTTCCTGAAATCGCCAAACCAGCTTTTGATGTGATTCACAAGAAAAATGAAACCAATAAAATTCCGGTTTTAGGAATTACAGGAACTGGAGGAGCCGGAAAATCATCTCTAGTTGATGAATTGGTACGTCGTTTCTTAATAGATTTCCCAGAAAAAACCATCGGATTGATTTCGGTTGATCCATCCAAAAGAAAAACTGGAGGAGCTTTACTTGGTGATAGAATTCGCATGAATGCTATTAATAACTCTAGAGTTTACATGCGTTCGTTGGCAACACGTCAATCCAATTTGGCATTGTCAAAATATGTAAATGAAGCGATTGAAGTATTGAAAGCGGCTAAATACGATATTATCATTCTAGAAACTTCGGGTATTGGTCAAAGTGATACGGAAATCATGGACCATTCAGATGTTTCTTTATATGTAATGACACCTGAATTTGGAGCAGCTACGCAATTGGAAAAAATCGATATGTTGGATTTTGCCGATTTGGTAGCCTTAAATAAATTTGACAAACGTGGTGCTTTAGATGCCATTCGTGATGTGAAAAAGCAATACCAACGCAATCATAATTTATGGGATGTTGATGTGGAAACGATGCCGATTTTTGGCACCATTGCTTCACAATTCAATGATCCTGGAATGAACACACTTTACAAATCCATAATGGATAAAATTGTAGAGAAGACAGAAGCCGATTTAAAATCGACGTTCCAAATCACTCGCGAGATGAGTGAGAAAATCTTTGTCATTCCGCCGCACAGAACGCGTTATTTGTCGGAAATTGCTGAGAATAATAGGAAATACGATGAAACGGCACTGACGCAAGTCGAAGTCGCTCAAAAATTATACGGAATTTATAAAACAATTGAAATCGTTTTTGGAAGCAAACCAAACTTAACCAAATCTGGAATTGAAGAAACGATTTTACAATCAAAAGATGAAAGTAGAAATGAGTTTTTGAATCTTTTGGTAAAAGAATTCGACCGCGTAAAAATGAATTTAGATCCTTACAATTGGGAGGTAATTCTTACTTGGGACGAAAAAGTGAATAAATATAAAAACCCGTTTTACAGCTTTAAAGTTCGTGACAAGGAA
>CAISUR010000250.1 GCA_903888655.1 uncultured Bacteroidota bacterium
ACGATTAAGTACACTAAAACTACCACATTTGCTGTTAATCTGAGATAATCAAACTCATGCGTTTTAATTCCTTTAATGACTCTGCTCGTTAGCAGAAAAGTCAAAACGAAAAGCAATGCAACGTATATATAAAGTCTTGTTTTGGTATTCATTGTATTTGAAATTAAAATCCTAAATCACGTTCTATTTCTTCCATCTCTATAATATCATGAGCTTCGAGGATTGAAGGCACAACATCCAATTTAATTGGGACCTCATTAAAATTAATATCTTGAGCGACAATCACGAATGATTTTTTATGTATTTTATGTATTTTAGACAAATCGGAAAATAGCTTAATTTCTTTAATTGTCAAATCAGTATCGTGTGTAATATCCAAAATCAAATTTTGAGATTTAAAACTTTCATGCTCAAGCTGGAGTTTTTCTATAAAAGAGCTTAAATTCCTTTGAGTATCTCTTATTATTGTTGCATTTCCTTTTTGTTCTACTTTCATTTTCTATTTAATTTTTGACGCCAATAAATAAATTACTGCCATTCGTATGGCAACACCATTTTCAACCTGATCTAAAATTACCGATTGTTGTGAGTCAGCAACATCAGAAGTTATTTCAACTCCCCTATTAATCGGACCAGGATGCATAATTACGATTTCTTTATTTAAAGAATCCAATAGTGCTTTATCAACGCCATATTGCTGAGTATATTCTCTAGTTGATGGAAAATAATTGACATCCATACGTTCATTTTGAACTCGGAGCATATTAGCTACATCACACCATGCTAGTGCTTTACGTAAATTAGACTCGACTTGAACCCCAAGACTTTCTATATATTTAGGAAGTAGCGTTTTTGGCCCACATACTTTTACTTCAGCTCCTTGCATTTTGAGAGCATATATGTTTGATAGCGCCACACGTGAGTGTAAAATATCGCCAACGATAACCACTTTCTTCCCTCCTACTTCTCCCAATCGTTCACGAATTGAAAAACTATCCAACAAGGCTTGAGTGGGATGTTCATGAGCACCATCGCCTGCATTGATAATACTTGCTTTTACATTTTGCGAAAGAAAGTAAGCTGCTCCAGGATTAGCATGACGCATCACCACCATATCAACTTTCATCGAAAGGATATTGTTAACCGTATCTATGAGAGTTTCTCCTTTTTTAACAGAAGATTGTGCTGCAGAGAAGCTAATAACATCTGCGGAAAGCCTTTTCTGCGCTAATTCAAACGATAATTTAGTTCGGGTACTATTCTCAAAAAAAATATTTGCAATGGTTATATCGCGTAAAGAAGGAACCTTTTTTATTGGTCGATTGATAACTTCTTTAAAATGATCTGCTGTTTCAAATATTAAATCGATATCCTCTTTGACAAGGTATTTAATTCCTAATAAATGGTTTACACTTAATTCTTTCATTTATTGTTGTAGTTGTGTGTTGTCTATATTTTTTTAGAACTAGAAATTTAAATCAAATAAACCGCATCTTCACCATCATTTTCTTTCCAGCAAACTTTTACTTTTTCATCATTTATCGCATCAACTTGTCTTCCTCTATAATCAGGTTGTATAGGTAAATGTCGACTGAAACGTCTATCAACTAAAGCTAAAAGCTCTACCTCCGAAGGTCTGCCAAAGGATTGTATTGCTGTTAATGCCGCATTAATACTTCTTCCAGTATACAAAACATCATCAATAAACACCACTTTTTTATCTTCCACCAAAAAATCAATTTGAGTTTTATTAGCTTCCAATTGTTTTTCTCCTCTACGAAAATCATCTCTAAAAAAAGTAATGTCTAAAAATCCAAGCTGAATGCTTTGAACTTGATAATCAGTTTCTAGAATATGTGTGATTCGTTGTGCCAGAAACTTTCCTCGTGGTTGCAGTCCTATTAAAACGGTGTTAGAAAAATCAAGATGTTTCTCGATTAACTGACAGGCCAAACGATGCAGAATAATATTGACTTCTTTTGCTGTGAGTAATATTTTTTGACTCATAATGA
>CAISUR010000251.1 GCA_903888655.1 uncultured Bacteroidota bacterium
AAACCCAATTCACGCACGGTTTCACCCACTTGTTGATTTCTCAAAAAAGTAATGATTTTTTTTCCATAAATAGTTGAAATCATTAATGATAAAATCAATGCTAATGAAGAACGAAACGTGATGTATTGAAACACTCCAGCTCCCGGAACATCCAATGTTTTGTCTAAATATTCAAATAAGTAGTATAACATATTTTCTAGATTTTAGATATTAGATTATAGATATTAGATTTTTGAATTCTGTCGATATCAGAAATTGTCAATCTATTTCATAAACCCTATTTTTTACTTGTTCATTTGTTCTAAAAATTCTTTTACTATTTTTATATCGTCAAAATCATGGCGAACACCATTAATTTCTTGATACGTTTCATGTCCTTTACCTGCAATTAGAATAATATCATTGGTGTTTGCCAATTGACACGCTGTTTTTATGGCTTGTTTTCTATCTTCTATCGAAAGTGATTTCTTATAATTTTGCGGTTCCACACCAGCTTCCATTTCCGCTATTATAACTGCTGGATTTTCGGTTCTGGGATTATCAGACGTGATGATTACTTTATCGCTCATTTGTGTGGCAATGTTTGCCATGATTGGTCTTTTAGTTTTGTCTCTATCACCACCACAACCAACCACAGTAATCAATTGCTCATTTTTAGTTCGAATGTCATTGATAGTTTTCAAAACATTTTCCAAAGCATCAGGCGTATGTGCATAATCGACTATTGCGGTAATTTTTTGGTTAGAAACAATAAATTGAAAACGACCTGAAACGCTTTCTAATTCTGACAATAATCGCAATGCCTCAAAACTTTCTATTCCTAACTGAACTGCTGTTGCATAGATTGCTAACAAATTGTAGGCATTGAAAGTTCCTATTAATTTTACCCAAACTTCATTATCATTAATTTTTAAAAGCAATCCAGACAATTGATTTTCTAAAATTTGAGCTTTATAATCGGAATAGGATTTAAGCGCATAAGTCAATTTTTTGGCATAGGTATTTTGCAGCATCACCAATCCGTTTTTATCATCGATATTCGTTAATGCGAAAGCTGTTTTGGGTAAATGATCAAAAAAAGATTTTTTTACATCTCTATATTCTGCAAAGGTTGGATGATAGTCTAAATGATCGTGTGATAAATTGGTAAAAACGCCTCCTTCAAAATGTAATCCTTCGGTTCTTTTTTGATGAATTCCATGAGAACTTACTTCCATAAAACAATAATCACAACCTATTGCAACCATTTGATTTAGGTAATAATTAATGGTTAAAGAATCTGGTGTTGTGTGCGTTGCTTTATGTTCAACTTCATTCACCATAATTTTTACTGTTGAAAGCAACCCAACTTTGTAACCTGCTTTTTTAAATAATTGATATAAAAGCGATGCTACTGTTGTTTTTCCATTCGTTCCGGTAATCCCAACCAATTTCAATTTTGACGATGGATTATCATAATAATTATTAGCCATAAAAGCTAAAGCCGAATTGGTATCTTTCACTTGAATATAGGTAACTCCCATAACAATAACTTCTGGAAGCTCATCGCAAATAACGGCAATAGCACCAAGGTTTATTGCCTTTTCGATGAAATCATGTCCGTTAGAAACTGTTCCTCTAATTGCTACAAAAACGTCATTTTCTGTAATTTTTCTCGAATCAAATTCAATTTTATTTACAGCAATTTCTGTAGAGCCTTTTACAGCTTCAATAGCAACCTTGTATAATATGTCTTTTAAAACAATCACGATAATTCTAATATTATAGTTGAATTTTTTACTAAAGGTTGACCAGCTTGAATGGATTGCTTTTTCACCTTACCAATGCCTTTTATTATTACTTTTAATCCTAAATTACCTGCTATTGCTACAGCATCCATTCCAGGTATTCCTTTTAAATCAGGGATAGTATTGCTATCTTGTGTTTTGGTGTAATCTTGAACATACTTACTTTCCTGTTTATCAATTTTTTTATCAATATTTTTGATTTCATTTGTTGAAGGAACATCCGTAAAAATTTTTTGCGCTATTCTTTTAAAAACTGGTCCAGCAACATCGGCACCGTAATAATTATTTTTTGATGTGTTAGGTTTATGAACGACAACAATACAAGAATACTTCGGTTTTTCAGCAGGAAAATATCCTACAAATGAGGATATATAATGCTTATCCAAACCCCCATTAGTTCCATATCCTGCTTGAGCAGTTCCCGTTTTTCCTGCCATTGAAAAATCTTTTGAATATAATTTTGCTGCAGTTCCTCTCTTTACCACATTTTGCATAATTGCTCTCAACTTTTTTATAGTTTCATCAGAACAAATTTTCGGATTTACGACTTGTTTATCATATTTTTTTATGGTTTTATTCCATTCTTTTATTTCCGAAACAAATTGAGGTTTAACCATTTCACCATTATTGGCAATGGCATTATACAACGTTAATGTTTGTAATGGTGTTACTGCTACTCCATAACCAAAAGCCATCCATGGCAAAGAAATAGCATTCCAACTTTTATCTGACGGTTGAGGAATTCTCGGACTTCCTTCTCCTTGAAATGGCAATCCGATTGGTTTATTTAAACCCATTCGGTTGATTCTGTCGACAAATTCTTTTGGATTGCTTTTATAATTCTCATAAACTGCTTGAACCATAACGGTATTGGATGACACTTCAAATCCTTTTGCTAACGAAATTTTTCCATAACCTCCATCATGTGAATCTCTAACTTTTTTCCCTTTAAAATCTAGGATTCCCCCATGTGTATCATATACTTTACTCGTGTCGATTTTATGGTCATCAAGCAACGCAATCATATCGACTAATTTGAATGTTGACCCCGGCTCATGTGGTTCGGCTACAGCATAATTAATTGTTTCGTAATAATTACCCGATTTTTCATCTATTCCTAAATTTGAAATCGCTTTTACTTGACCTGTTTTGGTCTCCATTACTACCACACAACCATGTTCTGCTCCATATTCTTGTAATTGTTTCAATAATGCATGATGGGCAATATCTTGAATATAAACATCGATGGTAGAAATGACATCATAACCATCTTGAGGATCGACCTCGTTAATATCTCGAATGGGTTTCCATTGACCTTTCGCAATTTTTTGCTTTAAAACTTTTCCGTTTTTTCCATTGAGATACGCTCCAAAGGCACCTTCTATTCCTACACGCTTTCTTATTCCATCTTCATCCACTTTATCATAACCAATAGTTCGCTCCGCTATTTGTCCAATCGGATGTTCGCGAACGGTTTCTTGCTCTACAATAATTCCGCCTTTATACGCACCTTTATTAAAAAGTGGCATTTTCTTAATTTTAGAATATTCGGTGTAACTCAAATTTTCAGCAATTAAAGTATATCTGCTTTTATTGGCTCTTGCCGTTCTCAATAATGCATTGTAATACGAACTTGGTTTCCCTAAAAGATTTGATAAATCAAGAGCTAACGAATCTACTTTTGCATCAAAATCACTTGCTTTAGGAGCTGCTGCATCAAAACGGATGGTATAATTTGGAATAGAAGTAGCCAGCAAACTTCCATCAGAGGAATAAATATTACCTTTATTGGCAGGGATAACAAAAGTCTTAACCGTTCTATCGGTAGCTAATTTTCGATAATAGTTCCCCTCAACCCACTGGATATTTGTAAGCTTCACCGTGATAGCAATCGCAACCATAAAGATGGCAAAGGCTACCAAGTAAATTCGATAAGAGATATGTTTATCCTCTAATGCCATAATTTTTTAAAGAAACTTTTTTCTTCTGCTTTTTTAACTTTAATTTTTTGTGGAGGCACTTGAGAAGGAAAAATCCCTCTTTGCTCCATTTTTTCAGAAACGGTAGATTCCATTCGCAATTTCATTAACTCTGAACGTCTGTCTACAAACTCCGATCGTAATTCTTTAACCTCATTTGTTAAATCTGCTATTTTGTAAATTTTTTCATCAAACCTATGGGAGTTAGCAATCATAATAATGGCTAAGACCACTATAAAAAGTATGAAACGCCAATTTTTAGTAGCGTCTTCATTGACCAAAAATCTTGCTTTTAATATGTTATAAACTCCGCCTTTCATTTTCCTTTTACCACAAAGACGCTAAGACGCCAAGTGTTATAATTATTTTATTTTTGAATTAATAATCTATTTTTTTTCTGCTATTCTTAATTTTGCGCTTCTAGCTCTATTGTTGATTTTAATTTCGGCTTCAGTAGGAACGATTAACTTTCCTACTAATTGGAATGGAACTGAAAAATTTCCAAAGAAATCGCGTTCTGGTTCGCCATCAAACAGACCATTTTTCATAAATCTTTTCACCAAACGGTCTTCTAAAGA
Organism: uncultured Bacteroidota bacterium; assembly: GCA_903888655.1. Lineage (GTDB taxonomy): Bacteria > Bacteroidota > Bacteroidia > Flavobacteriales > Flavobacteriaceae > Flavobacterium. Next base: position 4,345 of record CAISUR010000251.1, read on the forward strand.
ATGGTATGAAATCACGCTTAATCTACCTTCTGGCTTTAAGATTTCTAATGATTGCTGTAAAAATTCTTTCAAAACATCCATTTCTTGATTGACTTCAATTCGGATGGCTTGATAGATTTGTGCCAATATTTTGTTTTTAAATTGATCAGGCAAAAAACGTTGCAAAATCAATTTCAATTCATCTGTAGTACTAATTGCTTTGTATTCTCTAGCTTCAAGGATAGTTCTTGCTAAAGCTGGAGCAATTTTCAATTCGCCATAATCCAAGAAAACTCTTCTCAAATTAGCATCATCGTATTCGTTGATAACTTTATAAGCATCTAAATCGTTTTTTTTACTCATACGCATGTCCAAATCGGCATCAAATCGAGTAGAAAATCCGCGTTCTGGCACATCAAACTGATGAGAAGAAACACCTAAATCAGCTAAAATTCCATCTACTTGTTTGATTCCGTGAAATCTCAAAAAACGTTTGATGTATCTAAAATTCTCTTGTATCAACGTAAATCGTTCGTCCGGCAATGCATTTTCCCAAGCATCTTCATCTTGATCAAAGGCATACAGTTTTCCGTTTTCGCCAAGTCGATTCAATATCTCTTTCGAATGTCCGCCACCACCAAAAGTGACATCTACGTAAACACCCTCTGGATTAATATTTAAACCATCAACGGTTTCTTTGAGCAAAACTGGATTATGATATTCCATTATCGTCGTCATTTACATTACCCATCACCTCTTCCGCCAAATCCGCAAAATCCAAAACAGAATCATCAATTGCTTTTTCGTACAAGTCTTTGTCCCAAATCTCAATAATATTCACCGCTGAAGACAACACAATATCTTTAGAAATTTGAGCAAAATTGGTCAAGTCTTTCGGAACCAACAATCGTCCTAAATTATCAATCTCAACCACTTTAACACCTGCAGTAAATCGACGAATAAAATCATTGTTTTTCTTAACAAACCGATTGAGTTTATTGATTTTTTGCATCATTACATTCCACTCCGCCATCGGATACAATTCCAAACAAGGCTGAAAAACAGAACGTTTCAAGACAAAACCGTCTTGAAGCGAAGCTGCCAATTGCTTTTTGAAAGGCGCTGGCAAAAGCAGCCTTCCTTTAGCATCAACCTTACATTCGTATGTTCCAATTATTGCGTTCAAAAACTTAAGTGTTACATGATTTGAGCAAAAATATAAAATAATTTACCACCTTTTACCACTTTCTACCACATTGTTAATAAGTTTTACCACTTTGAAAAAACTTAAATTCGATTAAAAATGATCATTCGTTAAAAAATCATTAGCAAAACATTAAGATTTGTGAATTTTTAGAAATATAACTCAATTAAAATGAGTTATATTGAGAAAAATTTAATGAAAATTTAATTATGACCATCTGCCAACTTTTACACTTCAATTCGTTAAAATGTTGACAATTAAGACACTTGTTTGGTTTGAAAAATGGCTTTACAACCTCAATAATCTGCTCCAAAAATTTCAGTAAATACTATGATTTTATAGATAAAAGGCTATATTTGTAACAATTGAAAAAAGGTTTTTAAAATGAATAAAATCATTAAAAAAGAAGGACGATACAGCTATTTGGAAGTGGGTGAAGGAACACCCATTGTAATTCTTCATGGATTGATGGGTGGATTGAGTAATTTTGACGGTGTAGCCAATTATTTCTCTGAAAAGGGATACAAAATTGTGATTCCAGAATTGCCGATATACACCCAAAACATTTTAAAAACCAATGTAAAAGCTTTTGCCAAATACGTAAAAGACTTTATCACGTTTAAAGGTTTTGAACGCGTTATTTTACTCGGGAATTCTCTTGGCGGACACATTGCATTGTACCATGCTAAAATGTATCCTGAAAAAATGCTCGGGCTAGTAATAACCGGCAGCTCTGGGCTTTACGAAAGCGCGATGGGAGATAGTTACCCAAGAAGAGGTGATTATGACTACATCAAGAAAAAAGCCGAAGCTGTTTTTTACGACCCAAAAATCGCCACCAAAGAAATTGTGGATGAAGTTTATGAAATGGCCAATGATCGCATCAAATTAATTAAAACTTTAACGATTGCCAAAAGTGCCATTAGACACAATATGGCTAAAGATTTGCCTAAGATGCACATTCCGACTTGCATTATTTGGGGGAAAAATGACACGGTTACACCACCCGAAGTGGCTTTAGAATTTAATAATTTATTACCCAATTCTAGTTTGTATTGGATTGATAAATGCGGCCATGCGGCCATGATGGAGCATCCCGACGAATTTAACCGATTGCTTGAAGTGTGGTTACAAGAAAAGAGTGAAACGCTGAAAAGCATAGCTAAATAAAAATGAAAATTACCTCTGCCGAATTTGTAATTAGTAATTCTGATGTTGCCAAATGTCCGACGGAACGTTTGCCAGAATATGCTTTTATTGGACGTTCCAACGTTGGAAAATCGTCGCTAATTAACATGATTACCAATCATAAAAATTTGGCAAAAACATCGGGAAAACCCGGAAAAACACAATTAATCAATCACTTTAAAATTAATGCGAATTGGTTTTTAGTAGATTTACCTGGTTATGGTTATGCTAGAGTTTCTAAAAAAACAAAACAAGTTTTTCAAGAATTCATCACCGATTATTTTGAAAGCAGACCACAATTGGTTTGTGCTTTTGTATTGATTGACATTAGGCTTGAAGCACAAAAAATAGATTTAGAATTTATAGAATATTTGGGCGAAACCGAAGTGTCATTTTGCATTATTTTTACCAAAGCCGATAAAATAAGTAAAACCAAAATCGACTCTCATATTGCTGCTTACAAAAAACAACTTCACGCCCATAATTGGGAAGAAATTCCGCCCTACTTCGTGACTTCGGCCACAGAGGGAACTGGAAAAGATGCGCTTTTAAACTACATTGAAGAAATAAATGTAGAAGTTTACAAAGATTTGAATGAGTTTTAAAACAAAAATGGTTCTCGATTGAGAACCATTTTTTATCTTTTCAACTCTAATTTCTCGGCAAAATAATCGCAAAAATCTTTCATCGTAGCCGACATTTTATCGTCTTGTGTAGCTTTTTCATAGGTATCTGCCATGGCCACTAATGTCTGATGAAAGAAAATCTTCATTTCATCTACCGGCATATCTTTGGTCCATAAATCAATGCGCAATGTTTCTTTATTAACATTATCCCAAATGGATAACATAATTGCTTTAGACTCTTCGTTTTCTACTCCGCCATCTTTAGCCGTCCACGAAAGTGTTTCTGGAACTTTATTCTGATCTAATTCTATTGTAAACTTAATTTCTGAAGAAGTTTTACTCATTTTTTTTAGGTTTATATTTTGATAATTCAAAAATGTCTTTCGCATTCATTTTCAACAGCTGCTGTACGGTACTATTGCTATTTTCCATATAAGAACGTACGATTTGCCACCCAATCCACTGTCCCACTCTTCCAGGAGTTTCGTTGTCTATTTCCAAATAAAATTTAGAAAAGGGCGCTACATTGATAAATCGATTGGGCAACTTGGAATCGGTGCTAAATAGTAATTTATTACTCACAAAAAACTCCCACATGTAACTTTCATTTTCTTGACAAAATTGAATCTGTTTCTCGGAATAGCCAATTTTTTCATAGTCTTTGTAATCGGGCAATAAAATGTCTTTTAAATACAATTCTTTCCCTGAATTTATCATTAATGATAACAAATCTTTCTCTTTTGGAGAAGGCAAAATACCAAAGGCAAAACTAGATACAATATCAGGCATGATTTGTCTTTGTTCAAAATTATTTCTTAAATACTCGGGGAATTCATTTTTATAAAATTTATGCTCCTTTCCCAAATACAATTCTAAAGCAATTATGAGTTTATCGTGAGCATAAATTGTTTTATTCATATAATCCATGTCACCAATTGCTGTATAAATTTGAGGTGTAATTACGGTTGGAAAATAATATTTTATATGTTTGAATAAGTCAATAATGTCATTTTGTTCAGTGCTAAAATCTTTATATTTTTTTTCAACTTCGCTATATAATTCTCTCCATTGTGGGTTTTGCATTTTTTCAAGCCAAACGTTATCGGGAGTTTGTGAAGGAAAAAAATCTGGGTATTGCGATTTTATTTTAGCCAAATCCTCTGGTTTGGCATCAAAAAAAGCTTGCTCAAACCGATGTGTTTTAATCGAGATTGGAATTTCTTCAACCTCTCTTTCGATTTTATTTTTCTTATTACAAGAGAAAAATAAAAGTCCGATTGTGATGATGTAAATATATTTTTTCATCTTAAATTTAATATTTTTGCAAATATACATTACCAAATCTTAATTCATTCCTAAACTATGAGTAAAAAAAGCACCATTCAGGTTGAAAAAGTTAACGAACACATCGTTAACTGGTTAAAAACGTATGCTACTAACGCAAAAGTAAGTGGTTTTGTTGTGGGAATTTCTGGTGGCGTAGATTCGGCGGTGACTTCCTCATTATGCGCTCAAACAGGTTTACCGACTTTATGTGTAGAAATGCCAATTCATCAAGCTCAAAATCAAGTTAATAGAGGACGTGAACATATTGATCAATTGCAAAAAAGATTCTCCAATGTAACTCGAGCTGAAGCCAATTTAACACCGATTTATGAAGCCTTTAAAACCGAAATGCCTTTTGCATCAGATGAAAGCAAATATCATTTATCATTAGCCAACACGCGCGCTCGTTTAAGAATGACTACTTTGTATTATTATGCCGGAATTCATGGCTATTTAGTGGCAGGAACAGGGAATAAAGTAGAAGATTTTGGTGTAGGATTTTACACAAAATATGGCGATGGCGGTGTTGATTTGAGTCCAATTGCCGATTTAATGAAAAGTGATGTTTATGCTTTAGGAACCTATTTGCACATTCCGGAATCTATATTACAAGCAGCACCCACTGATGGTTTATTTGGCGATAATAGAACGGATGAAGATCAATTAGGAGCTAGTTACGACGAGCTTGAATGGGCTATGCTAGAAGATGAGCAAGGAAGTAAATCAAATCAATTTTCGGGAAGAGAAAAAGAGGCATTTGACATCTACAAACGTCTTAATTTGATTAATAAACATAAAATGGAAGCCATTCCTGTTTGCGAAATTCCAAAATCGCTAAGGCAATAATTTTACTTTTTTTTGTGGATAGTGTATTTTTTTTAATTAACTTTACATTAGATTTTAAAAAATTGTTCCCCCCAAATAAATTAAAATTATGATAACAGTTTGTTTAGCCGATAATTATCCTGTGGTGCATTATGGCATAAAATCATATTTTAAAGACCATCCCGAAATATCTATAGTATCTAATGTAGGAAGTTTCTATATGGTACCCGATGCTCTTCGAAATAAAGAAATAAACGTTTTGGTTATTGATCTTGAACTAGAAGGATTAAAGAGTATTTATGAACTAAAAGCGATTATTAAAAACTTTCCCAATACTAAAGTTCTAATATTTACAAGCCTAAATGAACAAATTTATGCTCCAAATGCTATAAAAGCAGGCGTTTCTGGTTTTGTACATAAATCTTCAAAAGTTGAAACTCTAGGTACCTCTATTATAAGAGTGCATCAAGGCATTATTATGTTGAGCGAGAACATCAAGAAAAATCTTGCTTTGATAGCAAAACAAAACAAAAGCGAACGCTTGTACCGAAAATTATCTAATAGAGAGATTGAAGTTTTGCGCTATTTGTGCGATGGAAAGAAAAACAATGAAATTTCTAAGGTGTTAGGCCTAAATGAAAAAACGGTGTCAACCT
>CAISUR010000252.1 GCA_903888655.1 uncultured Bacteroidota bacterium
GATTATAGAGGGTGGTTTTGATTTAGTTTCGGGTTGGAAGAAGAAACGCTACGATCATGTGGTTACTAAAAATCTTCCTTCTAAATTGTTCAATTGGGCTGCGAGAAAAACCTCTGGAGTATACCTAAATGATTTCAATTGTGGATTAAAAGCGTACAAAAATGTGGTCATTAAAAATATTGAAGTTTCGGGAGAAATGCACCGTTATATTCCGGTCTTGGCGAAAAATGCAGGATTTTCAAAAATTGGAGAGAAAGTCGTACAACACCAAGCTCGAAAATATGGAGAATCAAAATTTGGCATTAATCGTTTTATTAATGGATTTTTAGATTTGATTACGATCTGGTTTTTATCTCGCTATGGAAAAAGACCAATGCATCTTTTTGGTTTATTAGGAGTAATTATGTTTATCATCGGATTTTTATCCACTTTATTCATTATCGGAATTAAATTATTCAAATTATTTGCCCTACACAAACAGACTATTTTAGTAGCTCAAAATCCATTGTTCTATATCGCATTAACAGCCATGATTATTGGTTCACAATTGTTTCTTGCTGGTTTTTTGGGAGAGATCATACTTCGAACTAAAAACAATGAAGAACGATATAAAATTGCGACTGAAGTAAATCTTTAAAGTAAATTCTGCGAATTTTCGCGATTCAAAATAACATCACAATGCAAATCGAACAAAAAATTTTAGACAAAGTTAACGAATGGTTAACGCCAACATTTGATAAAGAAACTCACGATGCCATTGAAAAAATGAGGACTTCATCTGTAAAAGAATTAGAAGAAAGTTTTTACAAAAACTTAGAATTCGGAACAGGTGGAATGCGAGGAATTATGGGTGTTGGAACCAATCGAATCAACAAATACACCCTTGGAAAAAACACACAAGGAATTTCTGATTATTTGAAAAAATCATTTCCAAACGAACAATTGAAAGTGGTCATAGCTTATGATTGCCGTCACAATAGTGATACTTTGGCAAAAGTGGTTGCTGATGTTTTTTCTGCTAATGACATTCATGTATATCTCTTTTCAGATATGCGTCCAACACCAGAATTATCTTTTGCTTTAAAATATTTAAAATGCCATGCTGGAATTGTTTTAACAGCATCACATAATCCACCTGAATATAATGGTTATAAAGTGTATTGGCAAGACGGTGGTCAATTAGTACCGCCGCAAGATTCAGAAATCATTCAAGTAATTGAAGCTTTAAGTTATGATGCTATTAAATTTAAAGCCAATGAAAATTTAATAGAATATATTGATACAGAAGTTGATGAAGCTTTTGCAAAATCTACTATTGAGAATTGTAGTTTCCACACGCCGTCTTCTGCTAAAGAAAATTTAAAAATTGTTTACACCTCGTTACACGGAACGTCAATCAAATCAATTCCTAGTGTTTTAGCAAAAGCTGGATATACACAAGTCAATATTGTTCCCGAACAAGAAGTGCCTAATGGTGATTTCCCAACAGTTAAATCCCCAAATCCCGAAGAACCAGAAGCTTTAACTATGGCATTGGCTTTGGCGGACAAAATTGATGGTGATATTGTAATTGGTACTGACCCCGATTCCGATCGTTTGGGAGTAGCTGTACGTGATACTGATGGTAAAATGATTTTGCTTAATGGCAATCAGACCATGGTTATCATGACCGCTTTCTTATTGGAACAATGGAAACGAGCAGGAAAAATAGATGGAAAACAATTTATTGGTTCTACCATTGTTTCAACCCCAATGATGATGGAATTAGCTTCGGCCTATCAAGTGGAATGTAAAGTAGGATTAACCGGGTTCAAATGGATCGCTAAATTCATCAAAGATTTTCCCGAATTAAAATTCATTGGTGGTGGAGAAGAAAGCTTTGGATATATGGTCGGAGATGCTGTTCGCGATAAAGATGCCGTTGGCGCTTGCTTATTAGTTTGCGAAATTGCCGCTCAAGCAAAGGCAGCAGGAAGTTCCTTATACAAAGAACTTTTAAATCTTTATGTCGATTTTGGATTCTATAAAGAACATTTAATTTCTTTAACCAAAAAAGGAATTGATGGATTGAAAGAAATCAATCAAATGATGATTGATTTACGTGAAAATCCAGTTGCAGAAATTGATGGTCAACGAGTGGTTTGCATTGAAGATTACGAAAATGCTACATCAAGAAATATGTTTACAAATGAAATTGAACCTATTTCGATTCCAAAATCAAATGTGTTGATATATTATCTTGAAGATGGTTCTAAGATTTGTGCACGCCCAAGTGGTACTGAACCAAAAATAAAATTCTACTTTAGTGTCAACACTCCATTAGACAGAGTGGAAAATTTTAAAGAAGTAGAAAAACAATTAGAAACCAAAATTAAAACAATAATTGCTGCGATGCAGTTGAACTAATGGACGAAAATTTAAAAAAAATACTTCCTTTTGTAAAACCTTATAAATTTCATGTCTTTTGGAATGTGGTTTATAATATTTTGTATGCGCTTTTTAGTACTTTATCCTTCATTGCATTAATTCCAATGATGGATGTTTTATTTAAAAATGAAAATAAAGTAATTACTGAACCTGTTTATAAATCTATTTGGGATATAGGAAAATATGGTAAAGACTATTTGTATTTTCAAATGAATACGTTATCAAAAACAGATGGACCTCAATTCTCCTTAATACTGGTTGTAGGTTTAGTGATCGTTACTTTTTTATTTAAAAATCTTTTTAATTATTTAGCATCTAATCATTTAATGCACTTAAAAAATGGTGTCTTGAAAGATTTGAGAACGCACATGTTTAATAAAATTATCGATTTACCTGTTTCTTACTATTCCGAGAAAAGAAAAGGAGACATTATGGCGAGAATGTTGGGTGATGTTGGTGAAGTACAGAACTCTTTCTTTTCAATTTTGGAGTTAATTGTTAAAGAGCCCATGACTATACTTTTTACAATAATTGCGATGTTTGCTATTAGTGTGAAATTGACCATTTTTGTTTTTGTCTTCATACCAATTTCTGGGTTCATCATTTCAAAAATTGGAAAATCATTAAAATCAAAATCAGAAAGAGCGCAATATGAAGGTGGTTATTTAATTTCAATTGTAGAAGAGAGTCTCTCCGGATTAAAAGTGGTTAAAAGTTATAATGCGGAA
>CAISUR010000253.1 GCA_903888655.1 uncultured Bacteroidota bacterium
ACTAAAGAAGGTAAATTTCAAAAGAAACTTCGTGAGGTAATGGAACAAGCAGAAGAACAAAAAGCTAAAGGAAAAAAATAAATAGGAGCTGTCAGAAATGGCAGCTTTTTTATCATAATAAAAACATTATTTTTGAGTTAACTCTATATTCTAAAAAGGAATCAAATGAAGTATGTATTATTTTTTATTTTTATGATAAGTCCCGTTTTTTCACAGGAAATTAATAAATTGGACGAAAAGGGATTAAAACACGGACTTTGGAAAGGAGTTTATGAACAATCCAAGCGACCACGTTTTGAAGGTACTTTTGAGCATGGTAAAGAGGTAGGTATGTTTAAGTTTTTTGACGATACTACTGTGGGAACTGTTATTGCCACAAGAGAATTCAATCCTAAAGACAATTCGTGCTATACTATTTTTTACAATCAAAGTAAAAATAAAGTGAGCGAAGGTAAATTAATCAATAAACAATACGAAGGTGAGTGGAAATACTATCATGAAAATTCACCACAAATAATGACCATTGAACATTATGTTAACGGAAAACTCAATGGTTTACGAACGGTATATTATCCAAGCGGAAAAATAGCAGAGGAAACCAATTACAAGAATGGTAAAAAGGAAGGAAGTTATAAAAATTATGCTGAAAATGGCATTGTGTTCGAAGAGAGTAATTATAAAAATGGGGAATATGAGGGTATGGCAATTTTTAGAAATGCCCAAAATGTAGTAGTTGCCAAAGGGATGTATGTGAATGGTAAAAAGGAGGGTATTTGGGAAATGAATACCAATGGAAAAATTACCAAAGAGAATATGAGTAAAAAAAAGGTTAGAAAATTCATGAAAAGACCTATTACAAGGGAAGAGAATAGGTAAGGAGTTGTTAATATTTTTGAACGTTTATCTTTTAATAAATAAAGCCTATACTTTTTTTAGTATTTGATGTAAATTTGCAGTTCAAATAATGAAACAAATGAATCGTGTTGTAGTAGGACTTTCTGGGGGTGTTGATTCGAGTGTAGCTGCCTATCTTTTACAAGAACAGGGCTATGAAGTTATCGGTCTTTTTATGAAAAATTGGCATGATGATTCGGTTACTATTTCAAACGAATGTCCTTGGTTAGAAGATAGTAACGATGCACTTTTAGTTGCCGAAAAACTTGGAATTCCTTTTCAAACGGTTGATTTGAGTGAGCAGTACAAAGAAAAAATCGTGGACTATATGTTCAGCGAATATGAAAAGGGAAGAACTCCAAATCCTGATGTATTGTGTAATCGTGAGATTAAATTTGATGTTTTTATGAAAATCGCATTAAGTTTAGGTGCAGATTATGTCGCAACTGGGCATTATTGCAGAAAAGGAATTATTGAAGTTGATGAACAACCCGTTTATCAATTAAAAGCTGGAGTTGATGGCAACAAAGATCAATCGTATTTTCTTTGTCAACTTTCCCAAGAACAACTAGCTAAATCGTTATTCCCAATTGGGGAATTAACCAAACCACAAGTTCGTGAAATAGCTACTAAAATGCAATTAGTGACCGCAGAAAAGAAAGATTCTCAGGGTCTATGCTTTATTGGAAAAGTGCGTTTGCCAGAATTTTTACAACAGCAATTACAACCCAAAGAAGGATTAATTTATGAGATTCCTTCAAACAGCACCATTTATAATCAAGATAAACCTAACTTTCAAACTAAAGAAGAAGCATTGATTTTTGAGTCGACGCCTATCTCTTACAGTCCAGAAGTGGGAAAAGTAGTAGGCAAACATCAAGGGGCTCATTATTTTACTATTGGGCAACGCAAAGGATTGAATGTTGGAGGAACGAAAGAAGCATTATTTATTATCGCAACCGATGTGAAAACCAATTCAATCTATACAGGACAAGGTCATCAACATCCCGGACTGTTTAGAAAAGCGTTAAGAGTTCAACCACAAGAAATTCATTGGATTCGTGAAGATTTACAACTTCAAAATGGCGAAACAATGGAAGTACTTGCGCGTATTCGATACCGTCAAGAACTTCAAAAAGCTACTCTTTATCAATTTGAAAGCGGTTTATATGTAGAATTTGACGAACCCCAATCGGCCATTACCGAAGGTCAATTTGTAGCATGGAATGTTGGCGAGGAATTAGTGGGTTCGGGAGTAATTTCATAAATTAGCATCATATTAAGACAAAGGTTATGAGAAAAATATTGTTTATTTCACTGTTTTTAATTTCATTTTGTGGATTTTCTCAAGAAGATGCTTGGGTATATTTTAATGATAAACCTAACGCACAAACATTTTTTGATAATCCTTTAACCGTTCTTACACAGAGAGCATTAGACAGAAGAACGGCTCAAGGAATTGCACTGAACAGCACCGATGCACCTATTGAACAAACTTATATTGACCAAATTGCCGCTTCAACTGGAATTACAGTAAAAGCAAAATCGAAATGGTTGAATTGTATTCACATTCGTGGAAGCATTTCTGATATTGCTGCGCTAACAAGTTTATCTTTTGTCAACCACGTTCATTTTGCAAACAATGCTTTGAATGCTAAAATGAACAGTCCCAAAACAGTAAGTCCGGTCAATAAACAGTTGGATGTGCAAACCACCTTTAATTATGGAAATTCTGCTAATCAAATACAGATGTTAAACGGTCAAACGTTGCACCAAGCCAATTATACAGGTGCTGGAAAAATTATTGCAGTGTTGGATGCCGGTTTTATAGGAGTGAATACCATTGCTCCGTTTACTCGAATGTTTACTAATAATCAATATTTAGGAGGCTATAATTTTGTAGCCAATTCTACGGATGTTTTTTCAACCTATAATCACGGAACAATGGCATTGTCTTGTATGGCGGGTTATGTAGACGGACAATTGGTGGGAACAGCACCTGATGCTCAATATTATTTATTTATAACAGAAGATGTAGCAAGTGAAAATCCCGTTGAAGAGAGTTATTGGGTAGAAGGAGCCGAAGAAGCTGATCGATTGGGAGCGGATATTATATCGACTTCATTAGGTTATTTTTCATATGATAATCCAGCTTATAGTCATACCTATTCTGAAATGACTGGAAATGTTGCTTTTGCATCTCAAGGAGCAAATATTGCATTTAGTAAAGGTATGGTTGTGGTTGCCAGTGCGGGAAATTCGGGAGGAACATCAAATCCCAATATTGGAGTTCCAGCAGAAGCAACCAATGTATTAGCTGTTGGAGCCGTTCAATCAGATAGATCGTATGCAGCTTTTAGTTCGATTGGACCAAGTTTTGACAATAGAATAAAACCAGACGTAATGGCACAAGGACAAAATAGTGTTCTTTCATTTACGGACGGAACAATTAGCACTGCCAGCGGAACTTCATTTTCTTGCCCAATTATGGCAGGAATGATTGCGAGTTTTTGGCAAGCTATTCCATGGGCAACGAATGCACAAATTGTCCAATTTGTGAAACAATCCGCTGATAGGTATACCACTCCCGATTCGCAATATGGTTATGGTATTCCAGATTTTGGATTAGCCTTGAATAATGCGTTATTAAAAAATCAAGTAAATCAGGTAAATCAATTTATACTAACACCAAATCCAACTAGTGATTCTATTTCAATAGTGCTTCCTGATGGTTTTGAAGCCACGAAAATTAATCTTTATAATGCTTTAGGCCAGCTTGTATTAGAAGAATATAATTCAGAAGCTAATTTTACTATTTCATTACAAGCCTTAAAATCGGGTGTTTACTTTTATAAAATAGAATGTAATTCTGTA
>CAISUR010000254.1 GCA_903888655.1 uncultured Bacteroidota bacterium
AAGCGGCATTCCAAGATCAAATCCAAATTTTTAAGCTAAAAATTTATTCATTTCTACATACGGAGTTCCTCTGTTAACTGTTGCAAATACTCTTGATACTATTTTGTTTCTAATTATGTTTAAAACCACCATTTTTGGTTTTCCTTCTTCAACTCTTTTTTGGTAATATAATTTAAGTTCTTTATCGTGCTGAATGGCACTTATTGCTGACATTGACAATAAGCTCTTCATCTTCTTATCACTAATTGGATGTATTTTATTTCGTCCATTGATGCTGGTTCCAGATTGATAAGGATAAGGAACCAGTCCGCAATAGGCAGCAAACTGTCTTGAACTTTCAAAACGAGTATAGTTGTGGGTATGCAGCAACATTTGAACTGCTAAAACCATTCCTACTCCTTTGACTGTTTTAGAAAGTTTATAATTTGTTACCATTGTTTCATCTTGTTTTATTAATTCATTCATGGCCTTTTCTGTTGCTAAAATTTGTTTTTCTGAATGATTTATAGTTTCTTTTAAAATAGTCATGGAAACGTCCTGTAATTCATCATCAACTATCTCTGCCATTCCTTTTAAAAGATTTTTGCTTGCTGTTTGTTGTTTAACTAATTGTTCGCGTAAACTCATCATACGTTGGAGTTCTATTAATTTCTTTGCTGGAGGAGTCGATGGCACTAGCTCGTCTCGTCTCAACCAAGCATAATTAGCTATTTCCCAAGCATCAGCTTTATCACTTTTGCCTCGTTTTAATCCCATTGAACGCTTTATTTCTATGGCATTAATACAACAATAACGATGATTGTTTTCATAAAGGAAATAACTTAACATCAAACAATACCAACCTGTATGCTCAAAGCAAAAAAGAGTCTCCTCTAAATTGATTTTTTGCTTTGATAACCAAGAAATAATTTGTTTAAATCCTTTAGAATCATTACTAAACTGCTTGTGAACATTGGTAGTTCTAATAAAAACATCTAATGTTAATTTTGATACGTCAATACCAATGGTTTGTGTTACTTTTTTCATACTTTTGTTTTTAGGATAAATAAATGCTTGCTGTGCTATCGCCTTTAGCGGGTCTAAAAACCCATCATTCCAAGTAGTACTTGCAAGTCCGAATGTGGAAACGGGTCTTATGCAGCTTTTAGGTCATAACCCTACGAAACGTTTTAGTTCACCCGTTTCCTTTTCGGAAAATTATGAATTTATTTGATAATGCAAACTAAAGGCGAAACGTTAGCAGTAATTGGAGTAGATGACAATTCCTGAAATAGGTTGACAAAAAATTAAACACTTTTTGCAACTTATGAGACTAACAAAAAAACAATCCTGTCCAAAAAAAGAGTATCAAAAAATTGGTTTTGATCTCAAACTTACCATCATTGACCAAATTACAAATGGTCAGATATCGGTTAATCACGCAGCCAAATTACATGGAATTTCTCGCTCTTCAATTACCTATTGGATGAAAAAATTACGTTCCTTTGAACAAAATTCTAAAACCATGAGCAAAAACCAAGAACTTAAAAAACTTAAGGAACGTATCGAAGAACTCGAATTCGTTAAAGACTTCCAACAAATGATAATCGCTGATTTTGAAGTCAGTACAAATCTACAATTTGCAAAAAAGTCATTGCCCGAAGCACTGTACAAAGAAGTGGAGAAAAAAATGAAAGACCTTTCAAAGAGAAATGGATCCACCAATGCTTCGGAATAAGCAGACAAGCTTATGGCAAAAGAATCAAAAAACAAGAACTTGAACAAAAACAAGCACTCATAATCTTTGAATTGATAAAGCCTCACAGGCATTTACAAGCTCGTTACGGATGCGCTAAATTGTATTTGGATATAAAGGATGATTTAATCAAAAACGGTATTAAAATGGGACGTGATAAGTTTTATGATTTTATGAGAAACTATGGTTTATTGATTAAAAAAACCAAAAGACATCACATTACAACTGATTCTAATCATGGTTTTTATAAATCTAAAGATTTAACTATTAACCTTGAAATTAATCATGCTGAACAAGTATTTGTGAGCGATATTACATACATCAAACTTGCTTCACAACACGCTTATTTAGCACTTGTTACAGACGCATATTCTAAAAAAATTATGGGTTTTAAAATCGATACAAATATGAGAGTACAACTAGTTAAAGATGCTTTGCAAATGGCGGTAAACAAACGCATTTACAGACGTCAAAACACCATTCATCACTCCGATAGAGGAATACAATATTGTTGCCCTGATTTCTCCGAATTTGCTCAAAGTAAAGGTTTTACATTAAGCACCACACAAAACTCAAGTCCTTATGAAAATGCTGTAGCAGAAAGAGTTAACGGAATTTTAAAACAAGAATTTGGTTTAGGCAAAACAATTCCAAACCTAAAAACGGCTCAAAAAATGGTAAAACAGGCTATAGAAATTTATAATAATAATCGTAGACAGTACTCATTAAACATGAAAACACCTGAATTTGCCCACCAAAATCAACAACACAAATACAAAAGCTATAAAAAAATTAAAAACACAATTTTAGCTGCGTAGGAATGTTGACAAGTTTGGAAAAAAATCCCTCCAAAAATTTTTTCAAAACTTATCAATATTCCGATTACAATTAACTATTTTGAAAAACAATTTGACAACAAAAGTTGTCAACCTATATCAGGAAATGACACAAAAAGCATTCCTAGAATATGAAATAAAAATACTTATCAACACGAAAACGTTTTAGTAAATCAAATAATTATCAATTTCATTTTTTTTTAATTATAAATTATAAATTAGTAGATTATTAACAAAACATAAAAAAAAATATGATTAAAAAACTCTTTTTTTCCACTATTGCAATCTTTTTGATTTCATTAAGTAGCAATGCACAGTCGATTTCCATGATAGGGGATGCTGTAAGTGGGTGGTCGACAGATGTTGTGATGAGCACAACTGATAATGTGAATTTTACTTTGTCAAATTTTACTTTCACAAGTGGTGGTGCAAAGTTTAGACAAGATGCAAGTTGGACAAACAACTGGGGTGGAACAGGATTTCCAACCGGTACCTCCTATCAAAATGGAAGCAATATTCCAGTTACTGCTGGAATTTTTAATGTTAGCTTTAACATTACTACTGGTGCTTATAGTTTTACTTCTGCAGTAACGGGATTTGATGCGATTAGTATTTCTGGAACCGCTGGTCCTGGAGCTAATTCTGATGTAGCAATGCTGACAACAGATGGCATCAATTATTCATTAGATAACTATACTTTAACTTCTGGAACATTAGTTTTTAGAAAAAATAATTCTTCTACAATTACATGGGGTTCTGCAAATTTTCCTAGTGGAACTGCTACCCAAGGTGGAACTGCCATAGCAGCTTTACCAGGAACTTATGATATAAAATTCAACAAAACTACAGGAGCTTATACCTTTGCTTTTGCTACCATTGGTATTATTGGTAGTGCTACAGCTGGGGGCTGGAATTCGGATACACTAATGAATACTAATGATGGAGTTAATTACACACTCGATGGAGTAGTTTTAACCGCAGGAGAATTAAAATTTAGATTAAATCAAGCATGGACTGTAAGTTGGGGTGCTAGTACATTTCCAATAGGAACTGCAACTTTGACGGGTAGCAACATTCCTGTTGTAGCTGGAACTTATTCAATTACTTTTAATAAAAATACCGGAGCATTTAATTTTAGTGCAGGATATCCCGTAATTAGTTTATATACTGCTGGAGGAACCGACATCAATTTAATTACAGTAGATGGAATAAACTATTATATCAATGATTATTCAATTAGTTCAGGAAATTATATTTTCCGCCAAGCAGGTTCGAGTAGAACCTCATGGAGTACTGATTCATTTCCATCTGGAACTGCCACATTAGGTGGTTCTCCTATACCAGTTGTAGCTGGAGATTATAATATTGTATTTAATAAAGCAACTGGCGTTTATAGCTTTAACTACTTAACTATCAGCGTAATTGGTAGTGCTACTCCAGGTGGCTGGTCAACAGATACAAACATGACCACTACTGATGGAGTAAACTATAAATTATCTGGATTGGTATTAGTTCAAGGAGATATAAAATTCCGTCAAGGAAATGATTGGACAGTAAATTGGGGAGGGTTTGTTTTTCCGGGTGGAACAGCTTATTTAAATAGTTCAAATATTGGTGTTCCTACTGCATCAGCATCAACTTTCACTGCAACATTTAATAGATCAACAGGAGCTTATTATTTTTATGACGAAGTAAATCTTAAAGTTACTAGTCCAGTTATTTTATGTAAAGGTTCTGCTGTTACTCCCTTATCGAATTCTGTTTTTGCAGTTCCTGGAAGTGTATTAAAATGGTATACTGTTGCCACGGGTGGGACAGCATCTCTTACGGCTCCTTCTCCAACAACAACAACATTGGGAACTAAAACTTATTATGTGTCGCAAACAATAGGAAGTACTGAGGGACCTAGAGTTTCTATTGTAGTAAATGTTGTTGCTATTCCAACAGCTCCAATTACATTAACAGGAACTGCTGCTCAAGGACCACTTGTAGGTACAACAACTACAGCTACTTATTCCACTACAGCGGTTACAGGAGCAACTTCATACTTATGGACAGTTCCAACAGGAGTAAACATCATGAGTGGACAAGGTAC
>CAISUR010000255.1 GCA_903888655.1 uncultured Bacteroidota bacterium
AAAACTAATTAAACAAATCAGTCCGCAAAGCCAAGGTTGGGACGGTACCTACAACGGAAACCTTATGCCTTCAACCGATTACTGGTTTACTGTTGACTATAGCGAACAACAAGCATTAAAACAATTTAAAGCACATTTCTCATTAAAAAGATAATATAGCGATGAAGTTTAGACATTATTTTATAGTATTAGTATTGTTAATTACTAAAATATCTTATTCACAGGAAATTTTACCTGTTTACTCGGATTATTTGTCAGACAACTATTTTTTGTTACATCCTTCAATGGCTGGTGCTGCTAATTGTGCAAAATTAAGACTTACTGGAAGACAACAATGGTTTGGTCAAAGTGATGCACCTTCTTTACAAACTTTAAGTTTTAATGGTAAAGTTTCTGATAAAGACGGAATGGGAGTTATTTTATTAAATGATAGAAATGGGTATCATTCCCAAAAAGGGTTTAGAGTAGCCTATGCACACCATATCATGTTTTCACGAGATGATATTGATTTGAATCAACTTTCATTTGGTATTAACGCAGGTTTTGCTCAAAGTCTTTTAGATGAAACATCTTTTATGACTAACAATCCTTCTTATGACCCGATCATAGATGGAACTATAGTTCAAAAAGCATCTTATTTTAATATGGACATTGGCGCTTCTTATAACTTTTTGGATTTCTATGCTCACTTTACCGTAAAAAATGTATTAGCAAGTGCGAGAAGTTTGTATACTTCCTATGAACCAGTGAACCTAAAAAGATTGATTTATAATATGGGTTATACTTTTGGCGACTCTGAAAACATTATGTTTGAACCCTCAATGATGTTTCAACATGTTTTTGAGACAAAAGAATCTACAATTGATTTAAATTTGAAAGCTTACAAAACTCTAGATTTCGGGAAGTTATGGGGAGGTTTGTCATATAGAAGAAGTTTAGATGGCGCAGAATATGTAGAAGGTAATGCCGTAGCGAGTCAAAAATTACAATATTTTACACCAATTTTAGGAGTTAATTACAAAAATTATATGTTTGCTTATACGTATTCCTATTTAGCAGGTAGTGTTAAATTTGATAATGCAGGTTTTCATCAAATTACTTTAGGTATTAATTTATTCTGTAAGCCAGAAAAATATCACTGTAACTGTCCTGCCGTAAATTAACAATATAATCCCGATAAACAACTATCGGGATTCTTTTTTTAAAACAATTATGGTTATAAAATCAATAAATGGCAAGTCGCCAAATATACCTGAAGATTGCTATATTGCCGAAAATGCTACTATAGTTGGTGATGTTGAATTTGGTTCACAGTGCAGTGTTTGGTTTAATGCTGTGATCCGAGGAGATGTACATTACATTAAAATTGGAAATAAAGTAAACATTCAAGACGGTGCGATTATTCATGCAACGTATCAAAAGCATCCAACCAATATTGGAAATAATGTTTCTATTGGGCATAATGCTATTGTTCATGGATGCTCAATCCAAGACAATGTTCTAATAGGAATGGGTGCTATTGTAATGGATAATTGTGTGGTAGAAAGCAATTCAATTGTGGCGGCGGGTTCTGTTGTAACTCAGAATACTGTTGTTGAATCAGGAACTATATATGCCGGTGTTCCAGCAAAGAAAGTAAAAGAAATAAACGCTTCTGCTTTTGCTGGCGAAATCGAGCGTATTTCTAACAATTATGTCATGTATTCGAGTTGGTTTAAAGAGGAAGAATCGTCTTAAAATTATTGGTTTTTTGCAAATAGATTACCGTTTAGCCCTGATGGAAGCGGCACCTTGTAAAGCGAACAGCAGGAATATGGAAAACAAAAATTACTACTGCTTCGCTTCTAAATTTTAAGCAAGTATCTTCCGTGAATTAAAACATCAGGATTAATCAGTACGATACTAAAAACCCCCGTAACAATTAGAAACTTCAAAATATTATGTAATCGAAGGAATTGAATTTTATTTTTTGCTTTCCATAAAAGCAATAAAAAGAAAATCAAAATAATAAAACTGATATAAAAATATATATCCATATAACCAACATCATAAGTTTCCACTAAAAAATAGACTGGAATTATAGTAAGAAAAGTTAATATAGTTATCGTTCGTTTTGCGAAAATTTCTCCATATTTAACAGGAATGGTTTTATAGTCATTGGCAATATCCCCTTTGATATTCTCTAAATCTTTGATGATCTCCCTTATTAGAATTAACAATGACAAGAAGGCTGCATGCGCAAAAATCTGTGGGTATAGATTTTTGTAGTATAACAAAATTGCAAAAAAAGGAAGTACTGCCAATGAAGAGGCTGTAAGATTTCCGATTATTGGATATTTTTTTAATTTATGCGAATAAAACCAAATTAAAAAAATGTAGACAGAAAAAAAACCTAACGCTTTAAATGAAACCAACATGGCTAATAAAGCAACAATGAAATTTACTGTAAAATAGACTTGAAGTTTGGTAGGTTGACTAACCAATCGATCGATTTGAGATTTGTTTGGTCGATTAATTAAATCTTTTTTACTGTCGTAAAAGTTGTTGATGATGTAACCAGAAGCGATAGTTAAACTAGAAGCAATTACAATAATAAACAGATTAAAATCCATGATTACTGACAGGGCTCTTTTTTCAGGAGAAAAAATAAAAACGGCTGATAAATATTGTGCTAAAGCAATAATTGGGATATTGTAACCACGAACCACGGAAAACATACTGATAATTTTCATTATAGTAAGTTTGGCATTTCGGCTTAACATGATTTTTTAAGATTAGAATTGGTAAACAACTTCTAATTTGTAATCTTTTAACGATGCTTTAGCTTTTTCTAAATCTTCTGTAAAACCTAAAATATAACCACCTCCACCAGAACCGCAAAGTTTTAAATAATAATCATTAGAATCAATTCCGTTTTGCCATATTCCATGAAACTGTTCAGGAATCATTGGCTTAAAGTTATTTAAAACTATTTTTGAAAGTTTTTTAGTATTCGAAAACAACGATTTTTTATCACCTCCTAAAAAGTTTTCTACACACAAGTCGGTATATTTAACAAACTGATTTTTAAGCATCGAACGAAATCCTTGGTCTTTCAGGTTTTCCATGAAGATATTCACCATTGGAGCCGTTTCTCCCACAATGCCAGAGTCTAACAAGAAAACAGCACCCTTTCCTTCCGCACTTTGTGATGGAATTCCAGTAGCTTCAATATTATCTTTAGAATTGATGAGGATTGGAATACTTAAATAACTATTCAACGGATCAAGCCCAGAACTTTTCCCGTGGAAAAAGGATTCCATTTGAGAAAAAATGGTCTTCAATTGCAGTAGTTTTTCTCTAGTTAGATTTTCTAAAACGGTGATTTTGTCTTGAGCATATTTGTGATAAATAGCTGCCACTAAAGCGCCACTACTTCCAACTCCATATCCTTGTGGAATGCTCGAATCAAAATACATTCCCCTTTCAACATCAGCAATCAAAAGCTCTAAATTGAAAGTTACTAATTCTGGCTGTTTACTTTGCAGTTGTTCTAAATAAGCCACAAATCGTTTTAAACTTTCATTAGATTTTAATGCTTCTTGCGATGGATTCTCATCCACTTTTAAAGCGCCATTATAAAAATTGTAAGGAATAGATAAACCTTTAGAATCTTTGATAATTCCATATTCTCCGAAGAGTAATATTTTTGAATAAAATAAGGGTCCTTTCATATTCTGATTTGAGGTTATTTTTAATTATAACTTTTCTGCACCAAAACCAATTTCATCACAAATATACTGACCATTTTGACAATAGCCAACTAATTCTTCCTTAATAAATTGTAAAATTTCAAAGCTAACGTTTTTGGGATACAAAACATGCACATTTGCACCTGCATCTAAAGTGAAGCAAACAGGAACTTTAGTCTCATTTCTGTACTTCCAGATTTTATTGATAATTTCTAATGTGTTTGGTTTCATTAAAATAAAATAAGGCATTGAAGTCATCATCATTGCATGAAGCGTCAAGGCTTCACTTTCTACAATTTGGATGAATTTTTCTAAATCTCCTTCTTCTAAAACGGATTTAATAACTGTTAAATGGTGATGAGCTTGTGAAAAACGTTGCTCCGCAAAGGGATGATTGTGCATTAAATCATGTCCCAAGGAACTTGATACTTGTTTTTCACCTTTATCAACCAATAAAATAGTATCTTGATAATTCTTGAAATTAGTATGAACTTCAGCTGGAAATTCTACTCCAAACAAATCGGAACTTCCTTTGATTTCTTTATGAGTGCCCCAAACCAC
>CAISUR010000256.1 GCA_903888655.1 uncultured Bacteroidota bacterium
CCGATCTTGACAGATTCGATAGATTTACAACCCCAAAAAAGAAAAACAAAAAAAAACAGAAAAATTATTTTCGCTTTCATTTCAATATTTTTATGGAACAATATACTAAGAAATACTCTTACAAAAAAAATAGAATGTTAATTTTATTTTATAAACTATCCTAATTCGTGATAGTTTTTAAATCATATAAGTGCGAACTGAATGTGTTACTATTTAATTAAACTAACCTTGATGTTTTTATTAAAGGCATTAGAAAATCTCTTTCCGTGTAAGAAGTAGGTTGCAGAAACAATTGCTTAATTTCTCTTCCTTGAGCTATATGTTTTTCAAGAATACTTTTTCTTGTTAAATAAAATTCTTGAAATGATTTTTCATAATCAGAATAAGCTTCAATACAGTCGACTATTGATTTTGCATCCATCAAGGCATTAGATGTTCCCGCGCTTGTGAACGGAAGTGCTAAATGAGCAGCATCTCCCAGTAAGCATACATTATTTTTGTGAAAACTAGGTAATAAATCAAAATCACGTGTATTCCAAATATAGGACGTAGTAAAATCATTTCCGTTCAGTACTTGTTTAACTTCAGCAGGAAAATGAGCTGTTAATGTTTCACAAAATAACTTTAAATCGGTTTCACCCGTTGGAACTTCATTTATTAAATTCACATCATATTGCATGAACCACACCATTTCATTTTTATACGTCGGAATACATCCAAAAGACAATCCTTTGGTATGGTCTTGAAACTTTTGAAAAATTGTTTTGCTGTTTACAAATGGAATGAAAGTTTTAGAAACTCCAACAATTTCTTTTATTTCAATTGGAGTAAATTCTGTTTTACCAAAAAGTTGTTCTCTAACTTTTGAATTGCTTCCATCAGCACCAATAAATATATCACCATATTCAATTTCTCCGTTCATAAATGCTGCTGCAATAGCTTTTTCATTTTCATATATAAAATGAGAAAAAAATCGACCACCTTTTATTTTTTCGGAAGGAAAGACATCGTGCAAAAACGTAACCAAATCCAATCTCTTAATGCAATACCAGGGATCTAATTTAACTTTTATCAACTCATCGCCATCAGGTCTTTTTAAACTAAATAAATCTATTTTTTTTCGCTGTAATGAATTTTCAATTTCAGTAAAAAAAGGTTCTAAAATAGCTAATCCTTCTTCGTTCATTAAAAAAGCATGACCTTTAGTTTCAATTCCATGCGAACGTTCATTAACCACCACATCGTAATTTTTATTGTGAAACAAAATACCTGTAGTCAAACCCGCAATACCGCCACCTATAATAACGACCTTCATGTGATTATTTTATTAAAATAATTGTAATGATTAACATAACTTTTTTGATAAATACTATTTATGCACTACTATATGTTAGCTGATGTATTTTCACATCATTACTTTTTTTATTCTGTTCATTGCCTCAGTAAGAATTTCATGAGAAGTAGCAAAACTGATTCTTATATAACCTTCTGCTCCATCACCAAACCATTGTTTAAGTCCGGGAACAACCTCAACTTTACCTACTTTACTTAAAAATTCTTTTATCTCAAGACTTGATTTTTGTGTTTTAGTAATATCGACAAAAGCAACATAGCAACCCTCAGGCGCTATACAATGAAATGTTGGGATATTATTAATTTCTGATACAACAAATTCTTTCATTTTATGCAAATGAGATACAAATTCATCTAGCCAATAGCCACATTCATTTAAGGCTGTTGTAGCAGCAAGCTGACCAATAATATTTGCTCCATGAATGGTCGATTGATGAAGTGAGGCAGCAAAGAGTTTACTGAAATGATCTGAATGATAAGCCATAATTGCACCGATACGTAAACCCGCCAAACCATAGGATTTACTAAATCCAGTGACAGTAATGGTTCGGTTTCTAATGTCTTCTGAAAGCGATGCAATGCTTGTAAATACAAAAGGTTTAAAAATTATATCACTCCAAATTTCGTCCGATAAAATTATTAAATCATGCTTACAAGCCAAATTTCCTAATAATAACAATTCTTCTTTAGTAAATACCTTACCCGTTGGATTTAAAGGATTACATAAACAAATCATTTTTGTTTTAGGAGTTATAAGTGACTCTAATCTAGAAAAATCAATGGCGATAGAACCTGGCGGAATGGCAAAAGGTACTGCAACACCACCAACATTTTCAACAGAATAACGAAATAAAAAATCTACTGGATCAAAAATTATGGCTTCGTCTTCTCGATTCAAAAAAGCTTTACAGATGACATAAATCCCAAAAGCAGCACTATCAACCGGTAATACAAAATCTGGATTTTGAGGAACGTTTCTTTTAGTTTGATAAAAAGTAGCTACACTTTCTTTAAACGAAGGTAATCCTTCTGAGGGACCATAAGAAAAATACCTACTTTTGGTGAATGAACTTATCGCTTCAACTATTTCTGGTGCACACGGAAAATCAGGGTCTGCAGCGGTAAGAGGAATGATTCCATCTTCTACAGAAGCCCACCTTAAATTATAAGCTCTTTTTTTTAGCACTGCCAAATCTACCGATTCGTTTAAAAACATATACTTTTAGACTAAAGTTAGTTTAACTAAGATAAAACTTATCAAACATACTAAAGTTTTATTTCCAAAAAAAACAATTTGTATTTTTTATTATTGATTCGGTATAAACAGTTAAAATTGAACAAAAAAGTGATTAATGTTAGATTCAATTACTAAATCTTGTTGAAAAAAAATTATTTTAAAAAATTCACCTTTCTATGAACGAATTATATACTTTTAAGTCACAATTAATTAATATTACTGCGCAATAAAAATTAATCTTACCATTTTTGCACTAAACAAAAAAATTGTGAATAGAAAACAAACTTTAATATTAACTACTACGTTTACTCTGATTTCATTATTTGGTTTTGCACAAAATTTTGATATCAACACTTTAAGAGACATCAATCTCAAAAGAGACAAATCACTTGATGGAACTTTTATCTTTATTACAAATAATGCTTCTACTCTTAGCATTTCGACACCGATACTAATTTATTCAATTGGGTTTATCAATAAAGATGTTGATTTAAAAAAGAAAGGTATTTATATGGGAGAAACTTTTTTAGTAAATGCATTTACAACAACAGCACTAAAATATTCTATTAATCGAGATCGTCCTTTTGTCACTTATCCCGATATTGACCATAAAGTAGAAGCTGGAAGTAGTTCCTTTCCTTCGGGGCACACTTCTGAAGCATTCTCTACGGCAACTTCAATAAGTATTGCATTTCCTAAATGGTATGTTATAACACCTTCTTTTGTGTGGGCCGGAATTGTGAGCTATTCGCGAATGGATTTAGGTGTGCATTATCCAACAGATGTTTTTGCAGGAGCAATAGTAGGCAGTGGAACTGCATATATTTGTTATAAATTAAACCATTGGATTAATAAAAAATCAAATAAAAGTATTTTCTTTGAAGGAAATAACTATAACAATCTAAATTAACAATAATGAAAAAAACAGTTTTGATTATCGCTCTAGCTTTTAATTGTGCCTTGGGCTTCTCACAAAATCATTATATCTCCAGAAAAATTAATGTTTCTGGCGATGATGGTTGGGATTATTTAGCGGTTGATAATGTTAATCAGCACTTATTTATTTCTCATGGAAACGTAGTAAATGTAGTTGACTTAAAAACCGATAAAACCATTGCTACTATTCCTGATACTAAAGGAGTTCATGGTATTGCCATAGCCAATGATTTAAACAAAGCCTTCATCACCGATGGAAAAGACAACGCCGTAACTATTGTAAACCTTACCACGTTTGCACTTATTGAAAAAGTAGCTATTGAAGGACAAAAACCAGATGCTGTTTTGTATGATCAATTTTCGCATAAAGTATTTACTTACAATGCCAAAACTAGTGATGCTACAGTTCTTGATGCTACAACAAACAAGGTGGTTAAAACCATTCCGCTAGGAGGGAAGCCAGAGTTTTCGGTTACCAACGGCAAAGGATTAATTTATGTAAATATTGAAGATAAAAACCAAATTAAAACCATTGATGCTACTAAACTTGAAGTGATAAATACTTGGAGTATCGCCCCTGGTGACGAACCATCAGGATTGGCTCTTGATGTTGAAACCAATCGGTTGTTTGCAGTTTGTGGTAATAATCTAATGATTATAGTGGATGCCTCAAATGGAAAAGTAGTTTCAACTTTACCCATTGGTGATGGTTGCGATGGAGTAGCATTTGATGCTGATAAAAAACTAGCATTCAGTTCCAATGGAATTGGCAATATCACGGTAGTTAACGAAGAAAATGCTAATGCCTTTAAAGTAGTAGAAACGATTACAACCCAAAAAGGAGCGCGTACCATTGCTTTAAATAAAACTACACATGAACTGTATTTACCAACTGCTGAATTTGGAGAAAAACCAAAGCCTACTGCTGAAAATCCTAAACCAAGAGCAAGTCTTAAACCAAATTCATTTCAAGTTTTGGTAGTGACATCTAAAAATTAAGTATCTAAATTGTATTGGTAAAATGAATCGACTTTTTGCTTTTATCGGTTTAATTATGAGCATTAACTCTTTTTCGCAAGAAAGAGAATTAAAGTATTTTATAGATAAAGCACAAACTAATTCGCCTTTATTAAAAGATATTAGCAATCAGTTAAAGTCTAATGCTTTGGACAGTTTATTGAATTTAGCTACTCGAAAACCTCAAGTCAATGCTAATATTGCTGCAAATTATGCTCCGGTTGTCAATGATTGGGGATATGATGGTGCTGTTACAAATAATCATGTATTAACAGGATTGGTTGGAGTTAATCAAAAGATTGTCGGTAAAAATAATCGAAACAATCAGCTGCAAATCTATAAATTGATTAAAGATGGTTTAACGACAACAAAAAAAATTGCCGTTAAAGATGTAAATCGAGCCATAACCTCACAATACATTACTGCATCGGCTACATCCGAGCAAATCGTTTATAACGAAAAGACCGCAGCGGTTTTAAAAGAAGAATCCAATATTCTAAAACAATTAACCCAACATTCGGTCTATAAACAAACCGATTATCTTTTGTTTAGCGCTACTGTAAAACAACAAGAATTAGTATTACTACAACTCAAACAACAATATCAAAATGATTTAGGATTGCTCTATTATATCGCTGGAGAAACTGATACAACAACTGTTCACCTTCAAAAACCTAACATTACATTAAAAGACAATACCCAAAACAATAAAAGTATTTTCTTTAAGAACTTTGAGAATGATAGTATAAAACTTCAGAATCAAAACAGACAAATCGACTTTGCCTACAAGCCTAGCATTTCCTTGTTAGCTGATGCTGGATACTTATCATCATTTGCAGTATTACCCTATGCAAACATTGGTTTTAGTGTTGGATTTGGTATTACAGTACCTATTTATGATGGAGGACAACGAACCTTGCAACATCAAAAAACAGCAGCAGCATTAGAGACTAATCTGGCATACAAGAACAACTTTAAAAAACAATACCAACAACAATTGTTGCTGTTGAATCAAAAGTTAAAGCAAACGCAGCAGCTAGAGAAAGCATTACAACAACAATTAAAAATTACCGAAACACTTATTGAAGCGCAAAAGAAGTTACTACTCACAGGAGATGCTCAAATCACCGATTTTGTGCTGGCAATTACATCTATTATTTCAATACAGAATAGCATTTCGCAAAACAACATCAACAAACTCCAAGTGATTAATGATATTAATTATTGGAGCAGCAATGAATAACATCATGAAAAAACTAATCCTCTTAATAACCTTGATAGGAACATTACATTCCTGTAAAAATAAATCGGAAGACGAAGAAAAATTAGATGTTAGCGTACCTGTAACCATAACCAGTATAGACACTTCTGGAATTTCTAGTTATACCGATTTAAATGCTACTGCTACCTATGTAGTGAAAACCATTATTAAAGCCAATGCTACTGGCTATTTGAATTCGGTTAATGTAGCTTCTAATGATTATGTTACTGCCGGAAAAGTGTTGTTTACATTGAAAACCCGTGAGTCTAAAGTATTAGGAAATACAGTTAATAAGATTGATCCAACACTCAACTTTGGTGGTCCGATTTCGGTAAAGGCGAGTTCAAATGGTTTCATTAGTTCAGTTAATGCGCGTCAAGGCGATTATGTGCAAGATGGTGATGTGTTAGCAACAGTTAGCGATAGCAATAGTTTTGGTCTAGTCTTAAGTTTACCTTACGAACTTAAAAAGTATGTGACCATAGGAAACGCGTTTAAAGCACTGCTTCCTGATGGCTCATTTAGAAATGCAACGGTCCAAAAATTTATGGCAAGCGTGGATGCTGCCTCCCAAACTCAAAATGTACTATTGAAAATAGATGGTAAACAAGACATTCCGGAAAACCTAATTATTAAAGTTCGTATTCCTAAAAAGTCCAATGGTAGTGCTATTGCTTTGCCAAAAGCTGCTGTGTTAAGCAACGAAACCGAAACCGAATTTTGGATTATGAAGATGATCAATCAAAATATTGCTGTGAAAGTTCCAATTAAAAAAGGAATCGAAGCTGACAATAAAATTGAAATCTTATCTCCGACATTATCCTCAAAAGATAGAATTTTATTGACCGGAAACTATGGAGTAGCTGATACAATTAAAGTAAAGGTCGTAAAAAACTAAAGCCATGAACAACTTTTTTGTTAGACATCGAAATGGATTAAGCTCAGTTATATTCCTAATTATTTTAGGAGGTTGCTTTGCTTATTCGAGTATGCAAACGAGTTTGTTTCCAGAGATTACTTTTCCTAAAATAAAAATCATTGCAGATGCAGGTCAGCAACCCATCGACAAGATGATGATTACGGTGACCAAACCCTTGGAAAACGCTATTAAAAAAGTACAAGATTTACAAACCGTTAGAAGTACTACAAGTCGTGGGAGCTGTGAAATTTCGGCTTTTATGAATTGGGGTTCCGACATTGATTTAGGAAAACAACGGATCGAATCAAAAATCAACCAAATCAAAAACGATTTACCACCCGACACACAAATCACGGTGGAAAAAATGAATCCTTCAATACTTCCTGTTATTGGCTATGCTATTGAAGGTAAAGGCAAAACAGCAATTGAATTAAAGAAGGTTGCTAACTATACAATCAAACCATTTTTATCACAAATTGATGGTGTTTCCGAAATTAGAATCATTGGTGGTAAAGAAAAGGAATATTGGATATCGCTTGACTATACCAAAATGACTTCTTACGGTATTACTCCAAATGCCATTTCTCAAGTTCTGGCTCAAACGAATTTCATCAAGTCGAATGGATATCTGTCTGACTATCGACATTTATATCTTACAATTACTGATGCTCAAGTAAATAAGAAAGAAGCTTTAGATAACTTAGTAATTAGCAATAATGGCAAGGGAATTATTACACTTAAAGATATTGCCGAAGTAGAAATAAGAGAGGCCAAAGAATATATTAAAGTCAATTCAAACGGTCGAGAAAGCATTCTTATCGCAGTTCTAAAGCAACCTAATGCCAACCTTATATCGATTTCAGATGATATGAACGATAAGTTGGCTGCATTAAAGAAAATTTTACCTAAAGGAATAAAAATCACTCCTTATTACCAACAAGCAGACTTTGTTAAAGATGCTGTTAAAAGTGTTACCGACAGTCTGCTCATTGGATTATTACTAGCTATCATTGTGGCTGTTTTATTTTTAAAATCTGCGAAAGCGAGTCTAACGATATTAATAACTATCCCAGTTACGTTGGGGCTAACTTTATTAGTACTGTATTGGTGTGGACAAACGTTCAATATTATGACGCTAGGTGCAATTGCTGCCGCATTAGGATTAATCATTGATGATGCTATCGTGGTAGTAGAACAAATTCATCGCACGCACGAAGAAAACCCTGATGAACCAACAGTAAATTTATTAAAGAAAGCAATTAACTACCTTTTTCCTGCCATGATAGGCTCGTCTATCAGTACGATTGTTATTTTCTTTCCCTTTGTATTGATGAGTGGTGTTGCTGGAGCCTACTTTAAAGTACTTACGGATACGATGATTATCACGCTCTTATGTTCATTTTTTGTAACTTGGTTGTTGCTTCCAGTTATTTATTTACAACTGACCAAAAATGAAGATGAGAATGTGGTTGCCGCTACCGAAATAGAGGCTCATGAAGTCAAGAGACAACAATGGGTTGCGTATTTCATCAATCGTCCTATAATAAGTATTACTATCTGTATAGTATTGATATTGTCAATTATACTGATTTTACCCAACTTAGAAACGGGATTCTTGCCCGAAATGGCCGAAGGTAGTATTGTATTAGATTATCAATCGCCAGCAGGAACTTCTTTGGAAGAAACCGATAGAATGTTGAAAGAAGTTGAGAAAATCATCATAAAAACTCCCGAAGTAGCAGCTTACAGCCGAAGAACAGGAACACAAATGGGATTCTTTATTACAGAACCTAATCGCGGGGATTACTTGATTCAGCTTAAAAAAGAACGTATTCAAAGTACAGAAGCCGTTATTGACAAGATTCGTAAGAAAATAGAAGCCACTCAACCTGCTTTGCACATCGATTTTGGACAAGTAATCATGGACATGTTGGGTGATTTAATGAGTTCGGTCTCGCCTATTGAGGTCAAGGTTTTTGGTAACGATCCTAACGAACTTCAAAAAATAGCCAAACAAGTTACCGACATTGTGCATCATGTAAAGGGAACTGCGGATGTCTTTGATGGTATCGTAGTTGCTGGACCTTCCATAAATATTGTCCCAAAATATAAAAATCTAGCACAATACGGTATTACGCCTGCCGATTTGCAGTTTCAATTACAAACCGCATTAGAGGGAAACGTAATAGGTAATGTTTTGGAAACCGAACGCGTAACCCCTATTCGTCTTATCTATAAAAACTCCGAGAAACGAAGCCTAGATGATATCAATCGAATTCGATTGTTTTTGCCCAATGGACAATCAGTGCCTATCACCAATCTTGTAGAGATTACTCCCCAAAAAGGAGCTTCCGAAATTCAGCGTGAAAACCTTCAGATGATGAGTGTGATTACCGGTAGATTGAACAATCGCGACTTGGGAAGCGTCATGAAAGACATTCGCAAACAAGTTACAACATCTGTACATTTACCTAATGGATATTATATTGAATATGCTGGAGCATACAAAGATCAGCAACAATCTTTTAAAGAATTGCTACTAATTTTAATTGCCTCTTGCTTACTTGTATTCGGCGTTATACTATTTTTATTTAGAGATTTTAGAGCGGCTATTGTGATTCTTTTTATTTCGGTATTAGGAATTTCAGGAAGTTACCTTTTGCTGTTTATCACTCGAACTCCTTTGAACGTGGGTAGCTATACAGGCATTATCATGATTGTAGGAATCATTAGTGAGAATGCCATCTTTACATTTTTGCAGTTTAGAGAAACATTTAAGCTCACACACGATGTACCGCATTCCATCATATACTCTATCTCTACTCGATTGCGACCGAAGTTAATGACTGCCTTTGGAGCTATTATTGCCTTGTTGCCATTAGCCATTGGTTTTGGGACAGGATCTGAACTTCACCAACCACTTGCAATAGCTGTTATTGGTGGCTTTTTGGTAGCTATGCCGTTACTATTGATTGTATTGCCAACGCTGCTGCGATTGGTGTATAAAAATGAAAAACATTTTAAACATCTCAGGTAAATTCATCTTAAAATAATAAATATAAAAAAACGTTACAATTGGATTTTATTGTATTATTCGAATCTCAAAGACAATTAAAATTTGGAGATTTTATTTTTATAATTTCATAGAATTTTTGTAATTCGTTGCTAAAAAAACATCATTATGAAGAAACTACTCTTATTTTGTATTGCTATTATAAGTATTCAAACGATTACGGCTCAAGAGAAATTTACCCGAAAAGATTCCCTTCAAGGGGGAATGCGACTAGAACGCACTTGTTATGACGTGTTGCGCTATGACTTGAACATCAAAATCAATATAGAAGATAAATCCATTCAAGGATATAATGCGATTCAATTTAAAGTAGTTACCAACACTAGCAAAATTCAAGTTGATTTGTTTGAAAACATGAAAATAGATTCGATTATATTTCATAACAAGAAATTGGATTACAAAAGAGACTTCAATGCCGTATTTATTAATTTTCCTTTTACGCTTGTTGCTCCTACTACTGAAACCATCAGGTTTTATTATTCGGGAAAACCAATCATTGCCAAAAATGCTCCTTGGGACGGCGGATTTGTATTTACTAAAGATAAAGAAAATAAGCCTTGGGTAGGGGTTGCATGTCAGGGTACAGGAGCGAGTTTATGGTATCCATGTAAGGATTCGCAAAGTGATGAGCCCGATAATGGGGCAACGATAAAAGTAGCTGTTCCTAATGGATTGACCGAAGTATCTAATGGACGATTAACAGGAAAAGAAGACTTAAAGAATGGCTACACTCGTTGGGATTGGGAAGTTAAAAACCCTATCAATAGTTATGATATTACGGTGAATATTGCCAACTATGCTCATATTCACGACCAATTGAACGATTTAGATTTAGACTATTACGTTTTGAGTTATAACGAAGAAAAAGCCAAAAAACATTTTGAAGAAGCAAAACTGATGTTGACGTGTTTCCAAAGTAAGTTTGGTACCTATCCCTTCAAAGAAGATGGCTATAAACTGGTAGAGACTCCCTATCTCGGTATGGAACACCAAAGCGCTGTGGCGTATGGCAATAAATACTTAAAAGGATATTTAGGAAATGATTTATCGGGAACAGGAATTGGAATGTCGTTTGACTACATAACCATTCACGAAAGTGGTCACGAATGGTTTGGAAACAGCATTACGTCGAGAGATATTGCCGATATGTGGATTCATGAAGGATTCACTATGTATACAGAAGCGGTTTATGTGGAATGTCAAATGGGAACTGAAAAAGCACAAAAGTATTTGAGTGGTATCAAGCGCAATGTAGAAAACCAAGAACCTATTATTGGACAATATGGAGTCAACCATGAAGGCTCTGGTGATATGTATTATAAAGGAGCATTATTATTAAACACTTTGCGTCATGTAATAAACAACGATGACTTGTGGTGGAAATTGCTTTTGGATTATGCTACGACCTTTAAACACAAAATTATTGACACGGAAACTGTAATTGCTTATTTTAATAAAGAAAGTAATATGAATTTGACACCAATATTCAATCAATACTTACGCTATAAAGACATTCCTAAATTAGAATTACGTATAACTAATAATAAATTAGCCTACCAATGGGTGAGTAATGAAACTAATTTTAATATGCCAATTGACATTACTATTGAGGGCAAAAAAATAAGAATTGCTCCCTCTACAGAATGGCAAACTTCCAAAATAAAAATAAAATCTTTGGATGAAATTGAAGTGCTAACCAATAAGTTTTATGTTAATGTAATTAAAGAGTAATTGATTATTGGATTTTTAGATTATTGGATAGTTAGATTGATGGATTTTATTTATTAATAAACTAGATAAATAAAAAAATGGTAGATGAGTGTGATTTTTTTGTTTGATTAATTTTGAGGTTGATATAGAGTAAGGATTGTAAATTAGCCTATCGGGCTTAATAGTTTTTTTTTACAAAACTAAATACGGTAATTAAATAAAAGTATAAAAACCTGAATTTATCAAAAATTTATTTTATATTTGATTTTAATCATTTAAAATCTATCCTATTAAAACACTTAAATTATCAATTTTAACTTTATTAGTTATTGTTTGTTCTTCTTTTACAAATTACAACAACTCTTATCAAGGTATTGAAACTATGACATCAAATTCTAGCGCAAAAGCACTAGTAAGAGGGTGGAGTAAGGTGAAAAGATGTCTAAAAGGAATGGGGAATTGTGCTCTAGCAGTTACAGATGAAGATTATTTAAATCAAGAAAATGCTATACCAGTAATTTTAGAATTAAATGGAACTTCGGAGTTAGTTATTACAAATCAGATTTCAAAAACTAATGATGGAAACCAATTAGTTTTTGATAAAGATACTAGTATACCTACAAGTTTTGCAAATATTTTAGGAAAAGAATCAATAATAATTATTTCTGGATCTTATCCAACGTCTTTTGATGTAAATAAAAATGGACAAA
>CAISUR010000257.1 GCA_903888655.1 uncultured Bacteroidota bacterium
AAGTAATTGAGTAGGTAAGTAAGACGTCGGTTAAAAAGCCTATGTCTGTATTATAAGCACTGTTAGTTCTAAGAAGCGTGATTCCTGTGAAGAGACCAAAAATCAGAACTATAGCAAAAAAAACTTTTGAAAGATTAATTTTCTTTTGCCACAACAAAACATAAAGCAATGAACTAAAAAAGAAAAGGAAGGGACCTTTACCGCCTAATAGTCCTGTGAAATAAAAAAAAATAAAAAAAAATACTGTAAATCTATAATAGAATTGCTTTTTTGAAATTATATATAACGACAAATAGACTGATAGAATAAGTTGGATTATTCCAAAACTACCAGATTTCTTCCCATCATCCTCGGTTAGGTTTTCTCTTAAATCAGCTAGATTTCCTAAAGAAATTGAGCCTGATGTTTTAGCTAAAACAACAAATGAAACACAAAGAATAAAGAAGAAAAGAGGGAAAAGGAAAAGTATGTTTTTTTGAAGAACATCTAATGTAGTTGCGTTTAGTTCTTTGGTTTCCCATACAGATGATTTTTTTGAAAATAAAAAACATATAAATCCGCCCAAAGAGAATCCAATTGACTGTAAAAAAATAAAGGAAGTAACTTGGTTTAGCCGTATATCATAGGTTTTTATGTTTGCGGCAAGGAGTACATAATATACCAACCACAACACCGATTGTAAAAAAATTGGATTTAAGCTAGATCTATAAATAAATCTATTGAAGACCGCAAGAAATAGAAGAAAGAAAAAAAGCATCAATAAAAATTAATTGAATATACCCAAGGTTAATTAAGGTATATTTTCTTGTATTTATCTACCATTATTTCGGGCGTAAACTGCAAAGCTGTCTGAAATGCATTTTCAGAAAACTCCTTTCTAAGTTTATCGTCAGAAAGTAATTTATCTATTGCGCCTGTCAAAGCCAAAGCATCGGCAGGTTCTATGGTATAACCA
This sequence comes from uncultured Bacteroidota bacterium, assembly GCA_903888655.1. Classification (GTDB taxonomy): domain Bacteria; phylum Bacteroidota; class Bacteroidia; order Flavobacteriales; family Flavobacteriaceae; genus Flavobacterium. The sequence goes on from CAISUR010000257.1 coordinate 956, forward strand.
GTTTCGCCATCTTTTCCAACAGAAACAACTCCTGTAGGCAAATTGGTGTTTATTACTGGCAATCCAAACCGCATAGCTTCGAGCTGAACAATGCCAAAAGTTTCGCTCTTTGTAATGGAAGGCAAAACAAACACATCGGAAATAGTAAAGGCACAAGCTGCATCATGACCACGCAAAAAACCAGTAAAGAAAACACGGTCGGCAATATTTAATTTTTTTGCCAAAAGCATACTTTCATCCTTTAGCGCACCATCACCAACTATCAATAGTTGTACATCTTTTAAATTGGAAACTGCCTCCAATAGATAATTAATCCCTTTGTAATAGCTTAATCTACCAACAAACAGCACTATTTTTTTTTGTTTGTCAATACCATATTTGTCATAAAAAGATTGCTTTTCGGTTTCATCAACTTCACATATATGGGTTTCGTCAAAAGCAAGAGGTACAACTACGCATTTTTTTTTAAACTTTCTCAAAACATCGAAAGATTCAATATTCTGGGGAGCCATTGTTGTGATAACGTCTGCCCTTCGCAACATCTTTTTTAAAAAAAAATTATACACTGGTGAAAAGAATTTCCACCTCGTCTGCCCAACATCTGCGTGTACCGTCACGACAACTTTTTTGCTTGGAGGAAAATGCAAAAAAAAGAAAGATAATTCTGCTAATGGGTTTGGAACGTGAAAATGAAAAACGTCGTATTCATTAATCAGTTTTTTTAAAACAAAAGGGTAGGTAAAAGATATTGGGGTGCTGAATTTAATGGCACAACTACCAGTTTTATATACATCGGCACCATTCCATTTATAAAAAGATTTTGAGGAATTTATCTTTTCATTACCCGCAATTACACCAACCTTATTATCTGAGTCCTTACTTAAATGTTCAACCAATTGTGTAACCACCGTTTCTACCCCGCCAAACCAGGGATAAAAAAACTTATTAACCTGCAATATTTTAATCATTATTCACTAGTAAGAAATCTGTAGGGATTAAACGCTTTCCAAAACCCAACGTTTTATTAAAAGGTAACCAGATGTAATAATACCACCAAAAAACGCGAAAATAATACCTGTAAATAACCTCCCTTTTTTCTCATTCTTAAGGGGTAATTTAGGC
>CAISUR010000258.1 GCA_903888655.1 uncultured Bacteroidota bacterium
CCAATACATGAGAACAAAAATTTTACTTATCGCGATGTTACTAGTTTGCTTAGTGAGTTATTCCCAGCAAGACGCCCAGTATACACAATACATGTACAATACAGAGACTGTAAATCCTGCTTATGCTGGATCGAGAGGGGTTATGAGTATCTTTGGATTATATAGAACGCAATGGGTTGGATTAGATGGTGCTCCAAAGACAGGCACATTTTCAATCAATTCACCCATTGAGAATACCAATTTAGGAGTTGGATTAACAGTTGTAAATGACCAGATTGGTCCTACAGTTAACAATACTATTGCTGCTGATTTATCCTATACCATTCAAACTTCGGAGGTTTATAAATTATCATTTGGAGTAAAAGGAACTGCAGATTTATTCAGTTTTGATAGAGATAAATTAAACCCAAAAGATTTAAACGATCCGTTATTGCAGAGCATAAGTAATAATTTTTCTCCAAATTTAGGAGCAGGAGCTTATTTTCATTCTAATAAGGCTTACTTAGGATTATCAATACCTAATTTTTTTCAAACCAAGCGATACAATGATAATGATTATGCAGTATATAAAGAGCGTACCAACCTATATTTCATAGGAGGATATGTATTTGATATAACTCCTGATTTAAAATTCAAGCCTGCGTTTTTAGCTAAAACAGTAGAAGGTGCTCCGTTGCAATTAGACTTATCAGGAAACTTTTTAATCAATGATAAGTTTATGTTAGGTGCTGCATGGAGATGGAGTGCTGCTGCGAGTTTTATGGCAGGATTTCAGGTTACTGACGGGCTATATATTGGCTATGGATATGATTTAGATACCACCAAATTGGCTCATTATAACTCGGGGTCACATGAAATATTTCTACGTTTTGAGTTATTCAAACGTCAAGATCGAATAGTATCACCTAGATTCTTCTAATACCACAAAAGATGAAAAACAGAATTATATATTTAGTAATAGCCTGCATTGCTACAATCAACACACAAGCACAATCAGGAAAGACCAAAGAAGTTAAAGCAGATAAGCAATACGATAAATTTGCTTATGTTGATGCCATCAAGACCTATGAGCGTATTTTTGCCAAAGGATACAAATCACAAGAAATGTTACAAAAACTAGGTGATTCATATTATTTTAAAGCCGATTTAGATAATGCTGCCAAATGGTATGGAGAATTATTCAACTTTACTCAAGAGGTAGCTCCGGAGTATTACTACCGTTATTCACAATCATTAAAAGCGATAAAAGATTATAAAAAAGCCGATGAAATGTTGGCTAAATTCAATCAAAAAAGCGGAAATGATCTAAGAGCAAAATTAGCGGCTTCTCAAAAAGATTATTTAGCAAAAATTAAGAAAAATTCTGGACGATATACTCTTGAAAATGCCGGTATCAATACAAAATATTCTGATTATGGAAGCGCTTTTTACAATAACAAAGTAGTTTTCACCTCAGCAAGAGATACGGGAGGATTAGGACACAGAAAACATGCTTGGACAGGGGAAAGTTTTACCAATTTGTATAGCGCCGATATGGTTTCTGAAGGAGCATTATCAACTCCAGTAAAATTTGGAGCCAACCTTAATTCAAAAGTTAATGAATCTACACCAGCCTTCACTAAAGACGGAAAAACAATTTATTTTACAAGAAATAATTATTTAGATCATAAAAAAGGAAAAGATTCTAAAAAGACTACTTTATTAAAAATCTACAAAGCCACTTTAGATGGTGACAAATGGACAAATGTTACGGAATTACCTTTTGATAATGACCAATATGATGTAGCTCATCCTGCATTGAGTCCAGATGAAAAAACACTATATTTTGCATCTAATATGCCCGGTACATTAGGACAATCTGATTTATATAAAGTAGCTATTAATGCCGATGGAACTTATGGAACGCCAATCAATCTAGGTAATGTAATTAATACAGAAGGAAGAGAAACCTTTCCTATGGTAACCTCTGAAGGAGAATTATACTTTTCATCAGACGGACATCCAGGACTTGGAGGATTGGATATTTTTGTATCTAAAGCAGAAAAAGATGGAAGCTATAAAGATGTACTTAATGTTGGAGAACCATTAAATAGTTCACACGATGATTTTGGTTTTTTAATTAATGAGAAAACAAGACTTGGTTATGTAACTTCCAACAGAGATGGCGGAGTTGGTGGAGATGATATCTACAAATTCAAAGAAACCAAAAAAATAGAATACACCTGTGAGCAATTATTAGCTGGAATTGTAACCGACAAAGAAACAGGATTGCCATTGTCTAATGTTAAAATAACACTTTCTGATTCCAATTATAAAATGGTAAAGGAAGTAGTTACCGACAATGAAGGAAAGTTTTATTGTGGCGCTGTAGATTGCCAAAGCAAATACTATATTAAAACCGATAAAAAAGATTACAATACAACAGAAACACCAACAATTACAGCAAATGAATCTGGTAAAACATTTGTTCCAATTGAATTAGAGAAACCAGTTAAGGTTGTAAAAGTAAACGACGATTTATTCAAAGCTTTTGGTATTAAAATCATCTATTTTGATTTAGATAAATCATTTATTCGTGCCGATGCTGCCGTTGAATTAGCAAAGATACTTGATGTCTTAGAACAAAATCCAACCATGGAAATCGATGTGCGTTCACACACAGATTGTCGTCAAACTGCTAAATACAACATGGAGTTATCAGACAGAAGAGCTAAATCTACAATAGCTTGGTTGGTTGAAAAAGGAATCAATAAATCAAGACTTACAGGAAGAGGTTATGGAGAATCACAACTAGTAAATAATTGTGCTTGTGAACCTACAAACAAATCTACTTGTACTGAAGAACAACATCAAGCTAATAGAAGATCAGAATTTATTATTACCAAGTTGTAATAAATCCTAAAAATATAAAAATCGGGTGTTTCAAAATAATTTGAAACACCCGATTTTTTTGTGAGTTATGGGGTTACTTTACTATAAATTCAGTTCGAAAATTGATTTTTGACCATTTCATATTCAGCAATAATTTCATTAAAAATATCTTCTACAGATTTAATATCATGAATCAAACCCGCTACTTGCCCGATTTCTAATTCTCCCTCTACTAAATCGCCTTCAAACATACCTCTTTTAGCTCTACGTTTTCCTAATAGATTTTCTAAATCTTCCTTGGAGGGGCTTTTTGCATATAATTCTTGAATATCATTAAAAAATTTATTTTTAATCAAACGAACAGGAGCTAATTCTTTCAAAGTCAATTGTGTTTCTCCTTCACCTGTTTCAATTACGGTTTTCTTAAAATTATCATGCGCTGAACTCTCCGTTGACGCCACAAATCGACTTCCCATTTGAACACCATCAGCACCTAAAATCATTGCAGCTAACATACCACGTCCAGTCGCAATTCCGCCTGCCGCGATTAAGGGAATTGAAATATTTTCTTTTACCATTGGAATTAAAGTAAATGTAGTCGTTTCTTCTCTACCATTATGTCCTCCTGCTTCAAAACCTTCAGCAACTACTGCATCAACACCAGCTTCTTGAGCTTTCAGAGCAAATTTGGAGCTACTGACTACATGTACGACTGTAATTCCATTTTCTTTTAAAAAAGGAGTCCAAGTTTTAGGATTTCCAGCAGAAGTAAAAACAATCTTCACGCCTTCCTCAACAATAATCTTGATTAATTCTTCTACATTAGGATACAACATCGGAATATTGACTCCAAAAGGCTTATCGGTTGCTTTCTTACATTTCTGAATGTGTTCTCGCAAAACATCAGGATACATTGACCCTGATCCTATTAAACCTAAGCCCCCAGCATTACTGACAGCACTAGCTAGTTTGTAACCACTATTCCAAATCATTCCCCCTTGAACAATTGGATATTTTATGTTGAAAAGTTGTGTGATACTATTCATTAATCAAATTAATTATTTTTTGCTAAAATAAGAATTGTAAAGATTAATTGAAAAAATAAAAGTTACTAAATTCATAATCTATATTTCAACTGAAAATTACAAAGAGAATTTGTAGCATAATGTGTCTTATTCCACAAAAATTCATAGGTTGTTCCTTTAGAATCGCCTAAAAAATAATATTCAAAATCCAATCCTACACTATATCTTTTAGAGATATAATAATTGAATCCATATCCAAAATTCATTGTCACAAAAGTTTTAGAAAAAGTACTGTAATCTACATTACCATAGTTGTAATTACTTTTTGTTTCCATAGTTAATGCAGGACCTGTTTTAATACTTCCATGCCAATTTTTCTTTATTCTAAATTCCCATTTAAGATCTATTGGAATGACAACAGCTTGTCCATCAAATCTATTATAAACGGGTGAATCTAATAAAACTTGAGTTGTCTTAATCCATCCAAAATTCCAACTATTTTCTGGTTGATTAATAAAAGAAACTCCTGTTTTCATGTACTTAATTCGTCCTTGAACACTCCAATGTTTATCAAAGTAATATTCAGAAATCCCACCAACACTAATCGATGTATTTTCTTCATTATAATCAAAAGAAGTAATGGTATTCAATCCAATTTCAGCACCAAAATACCACTTTCCCTTTGGATTTATAAGTTTAGCTTTTGTCTGTGAAAAAGCACAAACTGATAAAAACATCACATAATAAACTGTCTTTTTCATATTATTCCGTTTTAGATTCGTCACTACCAATACTATAATGCCATCTCTTAACTTTATGATTACTTTCTAAGGCAGGTACTAATGCTGCTGTTATAACAAAAGGAAAACTAATTGGAATCAGTATTAAAATAATCGGATTTGTTGAAGCTGCAGCAATACAGGCCGCTACAATAGTACCTCCCAAAACATAAAATGTTGTTTCAATAATAGCAGAAGTTACAGAACGTCTCTTAATCATGATTATTGAATCAAGAAGAATTTTTTCATCATCAATTTCAATAGTTTTGTCATCGATAATTTTAAATCTACCTATAAAATGATTTCCATCACTTGTAACTACTTTGATACGTTTATTTTCTCTTAAAAATTCTATTTCGCCTATTTTTTTATCTTTTAAAATAATTCCTTTTTCTTGAGCAGAAACTAAAGAACTAAAAAAAAGAATGATAAAATAAAAAAGAGTTATCCTAAATCTTAAATAAATTGCATTTGATTTCATAATTTGATATTTTAATACTTCAAAATTATAACACTTCGAAATTAAATAAATTGCGTATATCGCTAATAAAATTAAATTAATTTGCTATTTTCGCTAATAATGTAATCTTATGAATAAAAAAATAATAAATTATTTAA
>CAISUR010000259.1 GCA_903888655.1 uncultured Bacteroidota bacterium
GGATTTGCACTTCCTGCTGTAAACGTAACAGGTTCAAATACAATAAACGGAGTTTTAGAAACCGCTGCAAAATTGAAAGCACCCGTTATCATTCAATTCTCAAATGGTGGAGCACAGTTTAATGCTGGAAAAGGACTATCTAATGCTGGTGAAAATGCTGCTATTTTAGGAGCAATTTCTGGAGCAAAGCATATTCATACGCTGGCAGCAGCTTATGGAGCAACCGTAATTCTTCACACCGATCACTGTGCCAAAAAATTATTGCCTTGGATTGATGGATTATTAGATGCTTCTGAAAAACATTTTGCTGAAACAGGAAAACCATTATTTTCCTCGCACATGATTGACTTGTCGGAAGAACCTATCGAAGAAAATATAGAAATTTGTAAAACTTATTTCGCTCGTATGAGTAAAATGGGAATGACATTAGAAATTGAATTAGGAATCACTGGTGGTGAAGAGGATGGCGTTGATAATTCAGATGTAGATAGTTCAAAATTATACACACAGCCTTCTGAAGTTTCCTATGCATATGAAGAACTTTTAAAAGTTAGTCCAAGATTTACTATCGCAGCATCTTTTGGAAATGTTCACGGCGTTTACAAACCTGGAAACGTAAAATTAACCCCAAAAATCTTGAAAAACTCACAAGATTATGTACAAAATAAATTCAATACTGGTCATAATCCAGTTGATTTTGTGTTCCACGGAGGATCGGGGTCAACATTGGAAGAAATTAGAGAAGCTATTTCGTACGGAGTTGTAAAAATGAATATTGACACTGACTTACAATTTGCTTTCACTGAAGGAATTCGAGACTATATGGTTAATAATATTGACTATTTAAGAACTCAAATTGGCAATCCTACAGGAGCTGATGCTCCAAATAAAAAACACTACGACCCAAGAAAATGGGTTCGTGAAGGCGAAGTTACTTTTAATAATAGATTAGAGGAAGCATTTGCTGACTTAAACAATGTAAACACTTTATAAAAAATGATGAATCATGAATTACGAAATTATCATAATTCATGATTTATCATTTATAATTCATAATTACAAACTATGGCTTGGTTTAAAAGAACAGAGAAAGGTATTACCACCGCAACCGAGGACAAAAAAGATGTTCCAAAAGGACTTTGGTACAAATCACCTACAGGAAAAATTATTGATGCTGATGAGTTAGAACGCAATTTATGGGTAAGTCCAGAAGATGAGTTTCATGTTAGAATTGGGAGTAAAGAATATTTTGAAATCTTATTTGATAATAATGAATTTAAAGAATTAGATGCCAAAATGACTTCTAAAGATCCTTTACACTTTGTCGATACAAAAAAATATTCTGATCGGTTGAAAGATGTGATGGAAAAAACCAAATTAAAAGACGCGGTTCGTACAGCAGTTGGGAAATCAAAAGGAAATGATTTAGTAGTTTGTTGTATGGATTTTGCTTTTATTGGTGGTTCTATGGGAGCTGTAGTTGGAGAAAAAATTGCACGTGGTATTGATTATTCAATCAAACACAATATTCCTTTTGTGATGATTTCGAAATCGGGTGGTGCTCGTATGATGGAAGCAGCCTATTCCTTAATGCAATTGGCTAAAACATCGGCAAAATTAGCACAATTGGCAGAGGCAAAAATTCCTTATATTTCTTTATGTACCGACCCAACAACTGGAGGAACAACAGCTTCTTATGCTATGTTGGGTGATATCAATATTGCTGAACCAGGTGCTTTAATTGGTTTTGCAGGGCCTAGAGTAGTTAGAGATACTACTGGTAAAGATTTACCAGAAGGATTTCAAACGTCAGAATTTTTATTAGAACACGGATTTTTAGATTTCATTGCTCCGAGAAAAGAATTGAAAGATAAAATTAATTTATATATTGATTTGATTTTGAATCAAGAAGTTAGATAAAGATTTAACTTAATTTGATTCTAATAATTTTATTTCAAATAGATTTTACATAATAACAAAAATCCCTTTTTAGTCACAACTAAAAAGGGATTTTTAATAAGTAGCGCAAACGTTTACGCTTTTTTCTTTTTTTCTGCTTTTGTAGGTTCTGGTTTTGGATCTGGAACATAATTTTTGATAATAGCATTTGCTCCTTCAATCCATTTAGATGGTCCTCCAGCTACATATCCAGTGCTTCCTAATTGTTCTAGATTGATTTTTCCTTCTTCTTTTATGGTTGGTTTTACAAACCAAACGGTTGGGTAACCTTGAACTTGAAACATTTGTTGTAATTGTCCATTTTGTTGTTTAATCTCTTCAGGTTGTGGCGTTCTTCTTGGGTAATCAAGTTCTACTAAAATAGCATGTTCTTTCACCCAAGCCGTAAATTCGGGTGTTTTAAAGACTTCATTTTGTAAACGCATACACCATCCGCACCAATCGCTCCCTGTAAAAAACAAAAACAAAGGTTTTTGTTCTTGTCTTGAAGCTTCAATAGCTTTATTCATATCGGTGTACCAAGTTTGTCCTTCTTGTGCTTGCACTGTTATTCCAAAAACTAGCAGCAAAGCTATAAGTACTATCTTTTTCATTTTTTTAATTTTATTAGTGTTTTGTTTTCAAAAATAATGCCGAAATTTAATAAATTTATTTTACTTCTTGCATTAATTTTTTTACCAAAGGTGAAATTGCAATTAATAGTACTCCTAAAATCAAAGCATACAACGCCAATTGCATATATCCATCTGCGTATACTGTAAGTTTATCTAAATTAGAGGCATCTTGAGAAGCTTCGGCTATATTAGCGCCAAGTAAACCTGCAAAATACTGTCCATAAGCACTGGCTAAAAACCACATTCCCATAATAACTGCTTGTGTTTTTTGGGGTGAAAGTTTAGTCATTGCAGACATTCCAATTGGAGATAGACACAACTCTCCAAAAGTGATGATAAACCATCCAAAAGTAAACAAATCTAAAGAGGTTCTTCCGCTTTCATCAGCAAAAAATTTAGTGTAATAAAACACCGCAAATCCTCCCGCAAGAAACAAGAATCCCAAACCAAATTTCACAACGGTATTGGGTTCAATTTTTCTTTTATTCATCCATAACCAGACTAATCCTACGAGAGCTGCAAAACCAATTACAAAGAAAGAATTAGCCGAATTATTCACTCCATTTGGATCTAAAGGAACTCCCAAAACCGTATTTTTAAGATTGTGCGCTGCAAATAAACTCAAAGAACCGCCGCTTTGTTCAAAAAAGGCCCAAAAGAAAATGGAGAAAATAATGAATACCAAAGCGGCCAACAATTTCTTGTTTTCTTGTAGGGAAAAATTGCGCATTTCATAAAACAAATAAAGCAACGAAGCTGGTCCAATGATGAACATAAACACATCAGTATATTCAGTATTAGAAACCATGGTCATAATGATAGGAATAATGACCAAGGAACCTAAATAGGTTATAATCTCCAAAGTTCTTCTTTTTGAATTTTCCAAATCCGATAAAGGTGACAAACCAATTTGCCCTAGACTTTTTTGAGTTTGTGTAAAAGTTAGTAAACTAATAATCATAACCACTGCTGCAAAGCCAAAAGCAAAATTCCAACGAAGAGGTTCTGGAATTAAAGATTCCCACAACGTGCCATTTGCTACAGCAATGCAAATATAACCGCCAATTAATGCGCCAAGATTAACTCCTGCGTAGAATAATGAAAAACCAGCGTCCCTCCTGTTATCATCATCTTTATACAATTTACCAACCATTGTTGAAATATTTGGTTTGAAAAAACCAGTTCCAATAATAGTGAAACTAATTCCGAAAAAGAAAAAGTGCTTTGGATCAATTGCTAGAATTATACTTCCGGCAATCATCAACAATCCACCCCAAAACAAAGACTTTCTATATCCTAAAATCTTATCGGCAAACAAACCACCAATAAAAGTAAAGGCATATACAAAGGCTTGTGTGGCACCATATTGCAAATTAGCAACTTTATCATTCATAGCCAATTGATTTACCATAAAGATAACTAACATGCCTCGCATGCCATAAAAACTAAAGCGTTCCCACATTTCGCTAAAGAATAAATACCACAATTGCTTAGGGTATTTCCCTTTGAAGTCTTGAATTTGCTCTAAAGTTTGATCTTGTTCCATGATTATATAATTAAAAAACAAACCTACAAGAATTTCTTGTAGGTTTGAAAGGTATACAATATTTTTTAAAAATGATTAACGAACTCCGTGCATCATTTTTTTCAATTTTGGTGTTAATGCCATTAAAATTACAGCTGCCAATCCGCAAAGAATAACAAAAACCATGAAGAATTCAAATAAGTTGTGAATCTCAAATCCAGCGAAAACTGGGTTGTTAGGACTAATTTGATTTTTTTCTAAAATAGCTAATTGATCGGCTGTTAATGTAATTTTTTTATCCAAAACAGCTTGTAAGTCGATTCCAAATTCTTTGGCTTTATTGAATTTATCACCAGTTGCAGGTAAGATAGAACCCAGCGTTCCAGCCAATGCGTAACCTGATGCATTTGATAAAAAGAAAACGCCATACAATACAGAGGAGAAACGTTTTGGAGATAATTTA
>CAISUR010000260.1 GCA_903888655.1 uncultured Bacteroidota bacterium
CATCGAGTTCAACGGTTTTGGTTATATTATTTACCGTAAGTTGTCCTTTTAGAAAATTGATATCGGAGTTAATTTTTTCAAAAGAGGTCGACTTAAAACTAACAGTCGGATGTTGCTCAGCATCGAATAAATCATTCAATTTTAAGTGACTGTCAATGTGTTCTAATTTGCCTTCTTTTTTATTCACATCCAAAATAAATTCGATGGAAGCATCCACTAATTCATCGTTTAAAACCTGAATGGAGCCATTAAATTTGTTCATCGAACTGGCCAAATAAGCAATTATAGAATGCCTAGCTCTTATTAAAAAATCCGATTGATTTGAATTGATAGACCATTGCGTTGTAATCATACAAAGAGTTTTTGAATTGGGATTTCGAGTGCAAATATAAGATGGAAACTTTTAAAACTAAATAAGTTTCCAAAGTATTTACATAAATTTAACATTTGAAAAAGTTTCAGGTTTAAAGTTTGAAGTTTTTTGACTTACTTTGTGCGACTTGAAACTTGAAACTTTAAACAAAGAATTAATGCACGCAATTTCTCATTATCAAGAACTTATTTCTGATTATTTTTCGGAATTACACTTAACCAAAGAGCCAAAAAATCTATACGAACCTATCGAATACATTCTTCATTTGGGCGGAAAAAGAATGCGTCCAATATTGACTTTAATGGCGACCGAAGTTTTTGATGTGGATTGCAAAAAAGCCTTGGCAGCAGCTACTGCTATTGAAGTTTTTCATAATTTTTCGTTAGTGCATGACGATATTATGGACGATGCGCCTTTACGACGTGGTAACGAAACCGTTCATGAAAAATGGAACATCAATACCGGAATTCTTTCGGGTGATGCGATGCTAATTTTGGCTTACCAACATTTTGAAGAATACGAACCAAAGATTTTTAGAGAATTGGCCAAATTGTTCAGTAAAACCGCTTTAGAAGTTTGCGAAGGCCAACAATACGACGTTGATTTTGAAACACGAGACGATGTTACGATTCACGAATACCTAAAAATGATTCAGTACAAAACCGCTGTTTTGGTGGGTGCCGCGATGAAAATGGGTGCTATTGTTGCAGAAACTTCTGATGAAAATGCCAATTTGATTTACGAATTTGGATTAAATCTCGGTATCGCCTTCCAATTGCAAGACGATTATTTGGATGCTTTTGGTGATCCTGAAACTTTTGGAAAACAAGTCGGCGGCGACATTATCGAAAACAAAAAAACCTATTTATATCTAAAGGCAATCGAATTTGCTTCTGCCGAAGAAAAAGAACAATTACTGCATTTGTTTTCCATTCAGCCCTCAGATAATGCCGATAAAATAGCTTCTGTAAAAGAGATTTTCAATCAAACAGGTGGTTCCGAAGCGACACAAGTAGCCATTGAAGAATATACTTTTAAGGCATTTGACACTTTAGAACAAATGAATATTTCAAATGATAAAAAAGAAATGTTACGAAAATTTGGAGAAAATTTAATGAATCGGAATGTCTAGTTTTTGTTATAAATCACTAAATTAGCATTTTTAAAACCTTTTTTCATGACTACCAATTATAATTTTTTGTCTGACAAAGAACCTAGTGATGAGCAATTACATCTATTGATGAAAGCTGTTCTAGATGAGGTGAAAATTCGTTCGGCTCATGCTCAAAAAAAGTTTGAAGAACTTCAAAAAAAACAGATTATTGAGGCAAAAGAGCGTTTTAAGAATAGACAATTTTTAAATGAACAAAAATAAACCAACTCTAATTGTTGTTGCTGGACCAAATGGTGCTGGAAAAACTTCTGTTACAACCCAAATATTAAAACATGAATGGATTGAAGGGTGTGTTTATATTAATCCAGACACAATTGCACAAGAAGAACTTGGTGATTGGAATAATCTCGAAAATGTTATAAACGCAGCTAAAATTGCAGAAGAAAGAAGATTTAACTGTGTAAAAAACAATGAAAATTTGATTTTTGAAACTGTTTTTTCGGCATTCGATAAAATTGATTTTTTAGAATATGCAAAAAAGCAAGGGTTTTTTATACGCCTTTTCTTTGTTGGTACAAATCATCCAGCAATAAATGCAAACAGAATTACCCACCGAGTATTAGAAGGCGGTCATGATGTTCCAATTACTAAAATAATTTCAAGATATTCAAAATCGATTTCAAACTGTTGTGTTGCAGCAACATTTGTAGATAGGTTATATGTATATGATAATTCCGAAGACTATTTGGAAGCAAAATTATTGTTTAGAGCAAACAATGGGAAACTTGAAAAAAAATACCAAGAGGTAAACGATTGGGCATTACAAATTTATGAATCATTAGTATAAATTTTAAAAATGCACGTAGCTCCAATATCAACAGATCATTTACTTTCTGAAGCAGAAAAAGAAAATTTATATCAAAAACTCATTGAGCAATTGAATAAAGATTTCAATTTTGCCAATGAACCAGTCGATTTTCATCCAAGTACTGCTCCCGAAGAATTAAAAGTGCAACTTCATGAAAAAATCTACCGATTGATTCAATATAAATTTGCTGAATATTTGAGTTTACTTTATATTGTAGATGTTCCCGAAGACCAAGTCAAACAATTGGATGGCTCGGATATTATGGAACTCTCGGAACAGGTTTCTTTTTTGATTTTAAAACGAGAATGGATGAAGGTTTGGTTTCGGAGTAAATACTAATTTTTTTTTCAATTCTTCATCAAATTTTTTATTCCAAACAAACGATTTTAAAGATTGGTATACAAAATTAAATTCATAGGTAGAAAATTAAAAGACACCCTCTAAAACTTCAAAATAATAGACAACCTCCCAACTATTCAATAAATCATTTTGAATGTTATTATTCTCGAAGTCATTTAAAAGGTTTTCAGTATCACAATCGATAAAGATTTTGATTAAGTGTTGAGGTTTAATAATTTTACCTTTTCCTGATTTTTCAATTTTAAATTTCATTAAGAATTTATAAAAAAATCTTTCCTACATTTGTAAAAAATAATTTATGAAAGAGATTGAAGGTGATTATAATGAGTATAACAATCAAGGAGTTAAATTGTTAGAAAGCGGTAAAAATAATTCTGACAAACTTAAAATTGAATCTGCGATTCAGTGTTTCAAAAAATCAATTGCCATTTCTGAATTAGAAGGAGTTCATAATTTTGAAATAGCACAAAATAATTTAAGGTTAGCAATTGAAGAATTAAATAAATTATCTAATGAAATAATTTAAAGTAAGGTAAAGTTTTTGAGGTATTCTTTTATTAAAGATATTTTGAAATTTCAATAAATTTGCTATCGTATTTTTCTTTGATTTTAATTTTTATGTTTTCTTCTTGATTTTTTAAATCATGAATAATATCATTAAATTTAATTATCTGACTACTAGTGAAATTAGATAAACTAAAGTTAGAATTGTTTGCAAACATATTGGTTCCAGATTTAAAATCTTCATAGACACCAATATATTTTAAAATATCTATTTCTGTTTGATTTAATTTATGTCCTATCATAAATCCTTTGTATACTCTGGCGCTTATCTAGTATGTATTCTGAATGGAATGCAGCATAAAAAGGTCTCCTATCAAGTGAGACCTTTTTTATACTTAATACTTTTATTACATTTGTCAAATGACAATAAGACATACATGCAATCTAACATATAAAGAACAAAATAAAGGTTCAAAAAAGAATTAGTATTCAGGCAAAAATAGAACACTTTGAAAAATACTTGATAAAAAAAATTAAGTAGATTTAACGTAAAATTGCTAAAAAAATAAAATAATGAGTTACAATATGAAAAAAATCACCTTGATTTGTATGTTAATATTTAATTTTATTGCATTTGGTCAATCAAATTTTGATGTTGGTTTTAAAGATGGATTTAAAAATGCTTATTGCTTTACTAATAACCAATCTGTTTACATTTGCAATCCACCATTACCGCCTTTACCACCTTTACCTCAAATTAATGAAAACAGAAATAGTTACCAAGATGGATATAATAGAGGATTTCTATATGGACAAGCTCGCAGAAGAACTGATGAAAGCAATACATCTAATGTTATCGTTAGTCCTAATAATCCACCAAAATTCAATCCATATGTTCCGCAAAATCCTTTACTAAACTTAACCCCACAAGGGAGGGAAGCATACTATGCTGCAAAAGCAAGACAAGAACAAGAATCTGCTCAAGCACTTGGTGCATTATTGGAAAATATTTTTACTGAAACACCAGAGGGTAGAGCTAGAAGAGCTGAAGGGAAAGCGGAGAGTGAAACTCGCAGTTTTATAAGAAAAGCAAAGCGTGATCATCGCAGTTTTTTAAGAAAATTAAAACAAAAAGAAAAGAAACAGGCAAAATATATAATAAAAAATAAAGATAACTCTGCAATAGTAAATGCTTCACCAGGAATAGTAAATGCTTCAGTTGAATTTGATTTTAAATCATTACCATTATTTTCAGGGATAATAAATACTGATGAAACTATTCCTGTATTTGACAAACCAGATTCAAATAATTATATTTGTTTAGGAATTCTAGTTGGAAAAACAATTACAATAATTAAAAAAGAAAATGATAAATATTATCTAGTCAAGTCTGGAGATATAACTGGGTATGTTTTTGTAGGATATATTATGAAATATAATAAATAAAA
>CAISUR010000261.1 GCA_903888655.1 uncultured Bacteroidota bacterium
AAAATAAACTTTACTACCTTATTCATAAAAAAATAAAATATCGAAATGAGTTTTTTTAAAAGAATATTTTCCTCCGAAAAAAAGGAAACATTAGATAAAGGTCTAGAGAAAACAAAAACTACTTTTTTTTCTAAACTTACTAAAGCTATTGCGGGGAAATCTAAAGTTGATGATGAAGTTTTAGATAACCTAGAAGAAATACTAGTATCTTCTGATGTTGGTGTTGAAACCACTTTGAAAATTATTAAACGTATTGAAGAACGAGTTGCTAATGATAAATATTTAGGAACAGACGAATTAAATCAAATTCTTCGTGATGAGATTTCGGGACTTTTATCAGAAACAAAGTCTGGTGAAGAATCGGAGTTCAAAATCCCAGCAGATAAAAAACCATATGTAATTATGGTTGTTGGCGTGAATGGAGTTGGAAAAACTACAACTATTGGTAAATTAGCATACCAATTTAAGAAAGCAGGTTATAAGGTGGTTCTTGGTGCAGCAGATACCTTTAGAGCGGCTGCGATTGATCAACTACAAATATGGGCGGATCGAGTAGGTGTGTCTATAGTAAAACAACAAATGGGAAGTGATCCTGCTTCGGTAGCTTATGATACATTACAAAGTGCCGTTTCTCAGAATGTAGATGTTGTTATTATTGATACTGCAGGTCGTTTGCACAATAAGGTAGGTTTAATGAGTGAATTATCCAAAGTAAAACGAGTGATGCAAAAGGTGGTAGCCGATGCACCACATGATGTCCTTTTAGTCTTAGATGGTTCTACTGGACAAAATGCGTTTGAACAAGCAAAACAGTTTACAGCTGCTACAGAAGTGTCATGTTTAGCGGTCACTAAGTTAGACGGAACTGCAAAAGGTGGAGTTGTAATTGGAATTTCTGATCAATTTCAAATTCCTGTAAAATATATTGGGGTTGGAGAAGGGATTGAAGACTTGCAAGTTTTTAACAAATATGAGTTCGTTGACAGTTTTTTTAAATAATTAGGGTATGAATAGATTTCTTTTATTTTTTAAATCGGCTTCTCCAATACTTCTAATTTTGATTAGCGTTGTCATTGAAATTGTTGCAAAGTTCATTGAGAAATGGTTTTTAAGTCTTTCAATGGGATTAGGACTACTTTCTTATATAGTATTTTTTTGCGCGCTAATAAAATTCTTTAATTCAAGATTTAAATAGCGCTTTAGTCACTTTTTTTTGGACATATTTATTAATTGTAATTTATATTTCATTTGTAACATGAAAAAAATATTCACATGCTTCTTATTTGGTTTAATATTCGTTTCATGCAGACAATCAATCAAAGATAAAGATTTAACTAAAATAAATGGATATTGGGAAATTCAAAATGTAAATCTTCCCGATGGAACTAATAAGGATTACAAAGTTAATGAGACTATTGATTATTTTCAAGTTAAGGACCATAAAGGCTTTCGTCAAAAAGTTATGCCACAATTGGATGGAAAATACTTGACAAATAACATCAAGGAAACGATTTCAATTT
>CAISUR010000262.1 GCA_903888655.1 uncultured Bacteroidota bacterium
TGAAAAAATAAAATATAGTTATAAAATTGAAGGGAATAAATTAATTTTAGATAATTATTTATTGAGCGAAGTAGCTTCAAAATTTAGAAATCAAAAAGTAGAATTATTTTTATACTTGCCAACTGGAATGTTATTTAAAACAGATACTAGTGTTGAAGATTATGACAATTCAGATAACGATTATTTTAATATGCATTATAGTTCAGATAATTACATCTATAAAGTTGGTGAAACCAAAATAAAATGCTTAAATTGTCCTGCCGATGAAAATGAACACAACGACGTTGATTCGGATGTCAAAACTGAAGACATTCAGCTAATCAATGAAACAGACTCAAGCAAAACAATTTCAGTGAAAGTAAATGGTAAGGAAATTATTCAAACAACTACTGGAAAAGATAAACCAGGAAAATTGACCATAAATAAAGAAGGTATCATTATAAAAACAAAATAATCATGGTAAAAGTTATAATTTTTTGTACCAAAATAATCATAGCAGCTGCTGTTGCACTTTTATTTTCATCCTGCGGAAATGGAATTTTCAATGGAATTAAAGGAACCGGAAATGTTCAAAAAGAAATGCGTTCAGTTTCTGGAAAATTTACAAAAATATCGGTAAGTCGTGGAATTGAAGTAATTGTAGAGCAAGGAAATGATGTTTTTATAGAAGTAGAAACCGATCAAAACTTGTTAAAACACATTATCACAAAAGTTGAAAATGGTACTTTGGTAGTAACTTCGGATGAAAACATATATAGTGCCGATGCAGAAACAGTCCATGTTAAACTTCCAATCATTGATGGTTTGGAAACCACAAGTGGATCAAATATAAAATGCAAAAGTATTCTTAAAGGAACCAATATCGCTATTAAATCGAGTAGCGGTAGTGAGATTGAAGCAGCTTTAGAATATGATACTATTTCTAGCGAATCTACTAGTGGAAGCTCAATAAATTTATCTGGAAAAGCTTTAAAATCAACATCGCAATCATCAAGCGGAAGTACTATTGATGCTGCGGGTCTATTAGCCAATGAGGTAGTTGCAGAAGCAACAAGCGGAAGTTCCACAGAAGTTCATCCTTTAGTAAGTTTAAAGGGAAAAGCGTCTAGTGGTGCTTCAATTAATTATGATAGTAATCCTAAAACAGTATCAAAAGAAGAGACTTCTGGCGGAAGTGTTTCGGGTAATTAGAGTATTTTATTTTTTTTAGTTGTATTAAAATCCCGATGCAAGTTGGGATTTTTTTTGCAAAATATTCAACAAAAGTTAAACCATTTACAATTAACGTAAACCTTGGTCATTTAGTTGTAATTTTGAATAAAAAATAAAATGAAAGTTTTAATTACGGGTGCTACTGGATTAATAGGAAATGAATTAACCAAGGTGCTATTACAAAATAATCATACGGTTCATTATTTAACAACATCAGCGCTTAAAATTCATAATAAAGCAAATTATTTTGGTTTTTTTTGGAATCCAGAAGAAGGAAAAATTGATGAAAGCTGTATTGAA
Source organism: uncultured Bacteroidota bacterium (assembly GCA_903888655.1). Lineage (GTDB taxonomy): Bacteria > Bacteroidota > Bacteroidia > Flavobacteriales > Flavobacteriaceae > Flavobacterium. The sequence continues at coordinate 1,513 of CAISUR010000262.1, forward strand.
GGAGTCGATGTTATAGTGCATCTGGCAGGCGCATCCATTTCTAAACGTTGGACGGATTCTTACAAACAAGAAATAATTGAAAGTCGCGTTTTGTCAGCTAATTTATTATTTAATCTACTTAAAAAAACTCCAAATCAAGTCAAACATTTTGTTTCGGCATCAGGTACCGCAATTTATCCAGATAGTAATACTGCGATTTATGATGAGTTTTCGACTGAAATAGAAGATTCCTTTCTTGGTAATGTGGTTGTAAAATGGGAAGAGGGAGCTAATCAATTTAAACTATTACATATTAAAGTCACGAAAATTAGAACCGGAATAGTTTTTTCTGAAAAGGGAGGAGCATTAGTAGAAATGATAAAACCAATTAAAATGTATGTGGGTTCTTATTTTGGTTCAGGCGAGCAAATGCAATCATGGATTCATTTAACTGATGTAGCAAATTTATATCATTTTGTGATCCAGAATAAAGTAGAAGGAGTGATCAATGCTGTTGCACCCAATTCAATCTCAAATAAAGAACTGACAAAATCGATTGCTCGCCATTTAAAACGGCCCTTATTTTTGCCAAATATTCCTCAATTTATGATGAAATTAATTTTAGGGGAAATGAGTATTTTGCTTTTCAATAATAAAAAGATTCTTCCTAATAGAAGTTTAGAACTAGGATTTAAGTTTGAATTTCCAACAATCGAACAAGCATTAAAAAATATTATAAAAAATTAGTGAAGCATAAGCTCTTCTTTGTCATTGTGCTAGATTTAATTCCATTTGGCTGTAAAACCTAAGTAAAAACTTCTTCCAACTGCAGGGATAATTCCCGGTCCAGGATATTCATCGGTTCGTCTTGTGAAATAAGATTTGTCCGTAAGATTATTTACGCCAAACTTTAGCGACAAATTATTAAATTTATAACTACCACTCCAGTCTAAAACGGTGTAGGCTGGAATATATCCCGCTATGGGATTTTCGCTTACCACAGCATTGGAAGCATCACCAAAAGCATCACCAACGTAATTGATTTGAAAAGTTGTAGATAGTTTATTGGTGTTGAAAATAACTCCAATTCGATTGATAGTTTTTGTCGCAGCTTCTACTCTTTTGCCATTAAAATCTCCTGAGGTATATCGAGCATCAACATATGCAAATGAATTAAATAAACTTAAACCAAATTTTGATTGGGGATTAAAATATTTTAAGAAGTTAAATTCGATATAACTTTCAATTCCTTTGTGAATGCTATTAGCAATATTTTTTCTAATAGAATAATAATCACCAGTACTTGCATCAGCTTCAAGAGTAACTCCAATACGATTATTGTACGCTAAATAAAATCCACTAATATCAAAATTTAAATAATTTCTGATTGTTCCTCGGAATCCGAAATCAGAATTATATCCGTTACTATCTTTAAGATTTGGGTCGATTTTTGACGAAACTCCAAAAGGCTCCATTTGACCATAATCAATAGGTCTATATACTTGACTAATATTAGCATAAACGCTCGTATTTCTCGAAGTTTTGTATTCTGTTCCAAGTCCAAAAAGTGCAAAAGTTCTAGTTCTTGCTTCATTAGAAAATAGTTTATCGCCATCGACAATAGAATAACCAGAAATGGTACTTTTTAGATATTCAAACCGCAAACCAGGTGTAATTGTAAGGTTGTTATTTAATTTAAAAATATTTTCTAAAAATGGTGCAACATTGGTTGTTGTAAATTTTTCGTTTTTTTCGTACTCACCAGTGATTGATAAATCAAAATCACTCCCCGTAGTTCCTTCTCCTCCACCTTGACGCGTGTACCAAGCATAGCCGGCACGTACACCTCCAGCAAATGTTGATTTTTGCTTTCCTATTTTATAATTATGTGAACCTCGTAATTCAGTAGTAACATTCTGCATATCCTCGCTTTCTACTTCTCTTGGAACATAAGTCCCTGTTAACGGGTCAATGGAATCAATTGCATTTGGTCCTCCATCTTCATTTCTCCAAACAAGTGAACGGTTGCTAAATAAATAGTTTGTTTTTAGGCTATACGTTGTGTTGTCTGAAGGATTGTAATTCGCAAAACCAGTAACGATATTCCACGGACTTTTTATCCAATTTCTAGCTCTTGTAGATTGTTTTGGATTGCTATTAAATGCTTCATCGCTTAATCCACCGGGCATTCTAACTTTATTTCGAAGCAATGAATATTCTACTCCAAAGTTTAATTTTTCAGATTGTTTATAAACTATTTTTCCAAAACCCGATACTTGAGATTGCTCACTATTGGCTCGGTATCCCTCTAAATATCGGTATTGAATGAAACTATAATAACTTATTTTTCCTACTGTTCCGCCAACCGAATGAAAAGAATTGTATAATCCGTAATTTCCCATAATTTGTGAGGTATAAAATTCAAAAGGTTTGTTAGACGCTTCTCTTAAAACATAATTAACTAAACCTCCAAATTGAGAGCCAAATTGCAACGATGCTGCTCCTCTAACGAGTTCGATTCTGCTAACAGCCTCCATTGGAGGTAAATAATAAGCTTCATTATATCCATAAATATCAGCCGAAATATTATAACCATTTTGACGCGTATTCATTTCAATACTTTGCGATGGATTTAAACCTCGAGTAGCAATTCCGTTAGCTGTAAAACCACTACTTTCAGTTTCAACAATATTTAAACCTGGTATTCTTCCCAAAATTTGACGGGTATTATTAACAGATTTATTTGCATCGAGACTATCAACAAGAATGATTTCACTTTTTTTACCTGCGTAAATAATTCCGTTTTTTACATCTGATAAATGACCTAAACCATTTACGGTTTTAAATCCATTAATAATAACTTCTTTGAGTTTTGTTGTATCCTTTATTTGAGAATTAGCAAATTGAAAATTTACAAGAAGTAATAATGCAAAGAAAATTTTATTGGAGTCCATAGATAATCGATTAATATTTTATTATTTTCGGTAGTGATCCGTTAATGTTAATAGAAATTTTTCTAATTGCGCTTCTTCATCCAGAGTCAGGTTTAAATTACCTGATTCTTCGATATTAATATTTTCTGAAACTTCGGGAGGAGCAAATTCACCTGTTTGAAGATCACGGGTGTTATAAAAATGGATTACTTGCTTAAGAGTTGCAAATACACCATTGTGAAAATAAGGACCAGTAATCGCAATATTTCTTAAAGTTGGAACTTTAAATTTTCCTCTATCTACATTATGTCCGTTAATGGCTCCAATTCCATAATCAATGTAGCTAGTGCCGAGTGCATTAACAGATGTTGGTTGCGTATAAAAAGGATTATTATTGTTTTTAGGAACACCTATATTATCATAACTAAAGTCTGTAAACAAGACTTTTCCCGTATTTTCATCGGCATCAAGAATATGACAATTGGCACATTTTGCTTTTCCAGAAAAAAGAAGTAATCCTTTCTGCTCATCAGCGGTAAAGTCAACTAATTGTTTTGAATAATAATCAAATTTGGATGTAAAAGAACTTACTTCGCTTGATTTTTCATAAACTGAAACTGCATCGGCAACGGCGTTAATAATTTCAGAATCAGATACAATTGCGCCATAAATGCTCTTGATTTTTTGAAAATAGCTAGCTGCTTTTATTTTTTCAACAACATCATGAATCGAGTTATTATTCATTTCAACCGTATTCAAAAGTGGATGAATAAATTGATTTTCCAAACTATTGGAGCGCCCATCAAGAAAAAACCCACCGATGTAAGTTTGGTCAATAGCATTATAATATTGTTTGGGTGAAAACACACCATAAGACAAACTCGGAGCATTTCTATTTCCAAAAGCATTAGCAACAGCACCTTGAGAAATTGCCCTATTTGTTGGGTCGCTAAATCCTTTTTCAGGGGAATGACATGATGCACAAGATTGACCTACTGGGTTTGATAAGTTGGTATCAAAAAAAATAGCTCTCCCCAAATCTATTTTTTCGTTAGGAATAGTTACGTAATCGTTATCATATTTTGTGCAACTGGATGATAAGATTGCTAATAATATCGAAGAAAAAAAAACTTTAGCACACATTTATTTAGATTTAATAAAAACAATGGTGCAAATATAAATAGGTAATTTTAATCAACAAAATTTATTTAGATTAAATATAAATAAAGTTTTTAAAAGTATGATTTTCTGAAAAATAGAATAAAAAAAAACTTGCTTGATCAGCAAGTTTTCATCATGAAAGTGGATATACAATTATTTTACTTTAGTCA